>JBIJCP010000055.1:0-7298 GCA_044344635.1 Candidatus Planktophila sp.
GATAGACATTGCTTTTTCGATAGTTGCATCAACATCTGCTGCACTCTCGCAAGAAAGTCCAATGCAACCCATTGCTTCAGCAAGCATTGGAAAGTTCGGGACGCGCTTAGATTCCAAGCTGGTATTTGAGTAACGGCTGTCATAGAACAAGGTCTGCCATTGGCGGACCATTCCCAAACTTTCATTGTTGATAATTGCAACCTTGATTGGAATATTGTTTAGCGCACAAGTAACTAGCTCTTGATTGGTCATCTGGAAGCAACCATCACCATCGATCGCCCAGACCGTTGTATCTGGCGCACCAACTTTTGCACCCATTGCTGCGGGAACGGCGTATCCCATTGTTCCCGCACCGCCTGAGTTAAGCCAGGTTCTTGGTTTTTCGTAACTAATAAATTGAGAAGCCCACATCTGATGTTGACCAACGCCCGCCGCAAAAATTGTGTCAGGGCCACAGATTTTGCCGAGACGCTCAATTACAAATTGGGGTGACAGAGCACCATCAGAAGGTGTGTCATATCCCAAAGGATAAGTTGCCTTCAACTTATTAACGTTAGCCAGCCAAGGAGCGAGATCCTCTCTCCCCTTCGCCAAAGTAGCGGTAAGCGCAGGAATTAAAGCTTTGATCGTCTCACGCAAATCACCGATGACTGCAACATCGGCATAACGATTCTTACCAATTTCGGCGGGATCAATATCGGCGTGTATTACCTTTGCATTCTGCGCAAACGTTGAGAGTTTGCCAGTAACACGATCATCAAATCGTGCGCCTAAGGTGATTAGTAAGTCAGCCTTTTGAAGACCGGTTACCGCTGCAACTGTTCCGTGCATTCCGGGCATTCCCAGATGCAATGGGTGTGAATCTGGGAATGCTCCACGCGCCATCAAGGTGGTTACAACAGGAGCGCCAAGAAGTTCGGCAAGTTGTAGCAATTCACGAGATGCATTGGCTTTGATAACACCGCCACCAACATAAAAGATTGGTTTTGCAGATTGGGCAATTAGCGCCGCCGCATCATTGATCGCACTTTGATTTGGTTGGTTTTGTGGTTTGTATCCTGGTAAATCCATTGTGGTTGGCCACTCGTAAGTAGTCTGTTTTTGTAGCGCATCTTTAGCAATATCTACTAACACTGGGCCGGGGCGACCGGAAGTTGCAATGTGAAATGCTTCAGCAATAACGCGTGGTATTTCATCGGCGTTGGTTACAAGAAAGTTATGTTTAGTAAACGGCATCGTGATACCGCGGATATCAGCCTCTTGAAAAGCATCGGTACCAATTGCAACCGATGGCACTTGGCCAGTAATCGCGACCATCGGAACTGAATCCATCGCAGCATCAGCAAGGGGTGTTACAAGATTTGTTGCACCAGGACCAGATGTAGCGATACAAACTCCAGCGCGACCGGTTACTTGTGCATACCCCGTGGCGGCATGGCCGGCACCTTGTTCGTGGCGGACCAAGATGTGGCGAATTGTTGAGTCATAAATCGGATCGTATGCAGGAAGAATTGCGCCACCTGGAATTCCGAACATCACATCAACTTTGGCAGCTTCTAGGCTTTTCACCAAAGAAGTTGCTCCAGTCATTGCGGTGCCGTTGGCGGTAGGTACGTGTGCCATCTTCTTACTCCTTTCCGTTCGAGTTAATTACTTTCTTTTAAGTTCTTTGAAGAGAAATGAAAAAACCCTCAGATATCTGAGGGCGCGTGCTTTAAAAAGGCACGCGCTATCGAACCACCACCACAATTACTGAAGATGAAGAGATAAGCGCTAAAGTCTTTTGCATAGCCGTATTCTCCAACGCCGAGAGCGCCTGAGTCAAGGTTTGAGATGTAAGTCTCAGATTGTGAAACTACCCGCAGACCGCGCCCTGAGAGGCAGAGCCAACGGTCTTGGAGTACTTGGCCAAAACCCCGCGAGTGAATTTATGCGGAAGTGGGCTCCAGCCAACTTTGCGGGATTCCAGTTCTGCTGGATCTACCAAGAGATCCAAGGTGCGAGCTTTAATATCAATCCGCACTAAATCACCATCTTTAATAAATGCAATTGGTCCGCCATCAACGGCTTCAGGAGCAACGTGCCCCACACAGAGCCCGGTCGATCCACCAGAGAAACGCCCATCGGTTAACAATAGAACTGATTTGCCTAGGCCTGCGCCTTTAATTGCACCGGTGATCATTAACATCTCACGCATACCCGGTCCACCTTTTGGACCTTCGTATCGAATAACAACAACATCACCTGCTTGAATCGTTCCATTTTGTAGCGCAGCCATTGCTGCTTGCTCACGTTCGAATACACGAGCAGGTCCTTGGAAACTATCTATGCCGATTCCGGCTGTCTTACAAACAGCTCCATCTGAGGCAAGAGATCCACCCAGGATAGTTATTCCGACGTCGGTCGAAAGTGGCGTTGCGACCGCGTGCAAAATATCTCCATCGACATCAGGAGGATTAATGCCGGCAAGATTTTCGGCCATAGTTTTTCCTGTTACGGTCATTACATCGCCGTGTAATAAACCAGCATCAAGTAGCGCTTTCAAAATTACAGGAACGCCGCCGACCTTATCCATATCGCTCATCACATAGCGACCAAATGGTTTTAAATCTCCGAGTAACGGAACACGCGAGCCGATGCGATGGAAGTCATCTAGGGATAGATCAACTTCTGCTTCGTGAGCGATGGCAAGTAAGTGAAGAACTGCATTTGTTGAACCGCCAACTGCCATCACCGCAGTGATAGCGTTTTCAAAGGCGCGCTTGGTCAAGATGTCACGAGTGGTGAGTCCCAGTTTGATCATATTTACTACCGCTGCACCGGATGCGACAGCGAATGCATCGCGGCGGCGATCTACTGCAGGCGGAGCTGCCGAACCTGGAAGTGAGAGTCCAATGGCTTCACCGACAGTGGCCATGGTGTTCGCGGTGAACATACCGCCGCATGCACCTTCGCCTGGACAAATGGCACGTTCGATTTGATCTACGCGCTCTTGAGTGATTAACCCACGCGCGCAAGCCCCAACTGCTTCAAATGCATCAATGATTGTTACATCTTGGCCATCGACATTTCCTGGAAGAGTTGAGCCAGCGTAAACAAAGACTGATGCAACGTCGATACGGGCTGCAGCCATCATCATTCCAGGCAGCGACTTATCGCATCCTGCAAATGTAACCATTCCATCTAGACGTTCGGCTTGCATCACGGTTTCGACAGAATCGGCAATAACTTCACGAGAAACGAGTGAGTAATGCATTCCTTCGTGTCCCATAGAGATTCCATCAGAGACTGAAATGGTTCCAAATTGCATCGGAAAACCACCAGCATCGATTACACCTTGTTTAGAAGCTTTTGCTAAACGATCGAGTGAGAGATTACATGGGGTGATTTCATTCCAAGATGATGCAATTCCTATCTGCGGCTTTACCCAGTCATCATCTGTCATACCAACTGCTCTTAACATTCCGCGAGCAGGGGCGCGCTCTAGTCCATCTGTGACTAAACCGGACCTTGGCTTCATCTGCGTCATAGCGTTGAGTCTAATAGACTCTGCTCATTCACTCCAGTAGAACCCAATAATTCATCTTCCAGAGGAGATATTTGTGTCACAAAAGCCTGCCCAATTAGATAAAGATGTATTAGATCCAAATCGTTGGCGCACCTTATTTGTCGTTGCCATCGCTCAATTGATGGTTGTACTCGACTCATCAATCGTAAATATAGCTATCCCAAGCGCTAAGGCTGAGCTGGGAATTACCGATGCCAACCAGCAATGGGTTATCACTGCATACACACTGGCCTTTGGATCTTTACTTCTTATCGGTGGCCGAATTGGTGACTTTATGGGTCGGAAGCGGATATTCATTATTGGATTGGCAGGTTTTGCGGCAGCATCTGCCCTCGGTGGAGTAGCTGCCAATCAAGAGTTGCTCTTTACATCTCGCGCACTTCAGGGCGTATTCGGTGCACTTCTTGCACCTGCCGCGCTAGCAATTATCTCGGTTACTTTCACAGTGCCAGCAGAGCGTGCCAAAGCTTTCGGCGTTGTAGGAGCGATTTCAGGCGGTGGCGCAGCAATCGGTTTGATTCTCGGTGGGACTCTTACTGAGTACTTCTCATGGCGCTGGTGTTTAGGCGTAAATGTTCCGATTGCAGTATTTGCGGGGCTCATGGCGATTTTCTATGTGAAAGAATCAAAAGCTGGTGGTGAACATAGTTATGACATTCCAGGTGTAATCACCGCTACCGCTGGTCTCTTCTCGCTGACCTATGGTTTCAATGAAGCGGCGACAGAGGGTTGGTCATCACAGAGCACTATTACTTTCTTGGTTGTTGCAGTTGTGCTGCTGGTTTCATTTGTGGCAATTGAAGCCAAGGTTTCTAATCCAATGATGCCGCTGCGCGTTGTAACAGAGCGCAACCGCGGTGGCTCATACCTAGGTTCGCTAATTGTCGGAGCCGGCCTCTTCTCAATGTTCTTATTTCTAGGTTTATATCTACAGGTTGTGCTTGGTTACTCTCCACTTAAATCAGGCTTTGCATTCCTGCCATTTACCGCAGGAATCATCGTCTTTGCCGGGGTAGCATCGCAGTTGTTGCCAAAGTTTGGACCACGTCCGCTAATGGTTCCTGGTCTTGTCTTTGCGGGTATCGGACTTCTCGCACTGACTCGAATTACCCCAGAGACTTCATACACATCACACGTACTTCCCTCACTTCTGATTATGAGTTCGGGAATGGCGCTGGTCTTTATCCCGCTTACGTCAACTTCACTTCACGCAGTAAGTAATCAAGATACCGGCGTTGCTAGCGCGATGCTCAATACCAGTCAACAGGTTGGTGGTTCACTTGGTACCGCATTGCTAAATACAGTTGCGGCTACTGCTGCTACTAATTACATCGCGAACAATCAGGACCTTGGAGATAAGGTACAAACCTTTGGAATCACACATGGTTTCACGGTCGCCTTCACGGTATCTGCCGGCTTATTGTTTGCTGGCGCAATAGTGCTCTTCTTCTTTATCAATATCGGGAAAGAGTCACTCGTTGAAACTGAAGGCGTTTCAGTTCACTAACAATTAATTCCAAGTGAACTAGGAAGTTGCTTGACCTAAGTGGCCAAGAAGTAGCTCTCGCACGCGAGCAGCATCTGCTTGGCCCTTTGTCTCTTTCATAACAGCGCCAATTAGCGCACCGGCTGCAGGTATATGCCCATTACGAACTTTATCTGCAGTCTCCGCTTGTTCAGAACAAACTTTTTCGATTGCTGCCATTAGAGCCCCATCATCATTTACGACTTTTATGCCACGCTTTGCAACAACTTCACTTGGGGTTCCCTCCCCCGCAACTACACCTTCAACGACTTGGCGCGCTAACTTATCTGTTAATTCACCAGCGGCAACGAGAGCAACTATTTCAGCGACATCTTTAGACGTAATTGAAAGGTCCGTGAGCGCTGCCTCTTTCTCATTAGCAATACGCGAAATTTCACCGAGCCACCATGTGCGCGCCTTGGTTGGATCTGCACCTAATAAAACTGTCTCTTCCACAATATCTAAAGCATCGGCGTTAATCATCGCCGCCATTTCTTTATCAGGAACTGCCCACTGCTCTTTTAGCCTCTTGCGACGCAACGACGGACGTTCTGGTTGTTGTGCGCGAAGTTCTTCAATCCACGCAGCAGCTGGTGCAACCGGCACCAAATCTGGTTCAGGGAAATATCTGTAATCCTCAGCTTGTTCTTTTGATCTGCCTGAACGTGTAAGGCCGGTATCTTCTTGAAAGTGGCGGGTCTCTTGCTTTACTTTCTTACCCTCATTTAAGAGTTCAGCGTGGCGAATCATTTCACCACGAATTGCACGCTCTACAGAGCGAAGTGAGTTCACGTTCTTCGTTTCTGAACGAGTTCCCAGAACGTCAGAACCGATTAAGCGAAGTGAGACGTTGGCATCGCAGCGAAGTGAACCTTGCTCCATCTTTACATCAGAAACTTTTAGGCCGCGCAAAATGTCACGGAGTTCGGCAACGTAAGCCTTGGCTACTTCTGGCGCATACCTGCCTGTACCAGGAACGATCTTGGTGACAATTTCTACAAGTGGAATTCCGGCGCGGTTGTAATCAAGGAGTGAGTATTCAGCGCCGTGAATACGACCTGTTGCACCGCCAACATGCAGCGACTTTCCGGTGTCTTCTTCCATATGTACGCGCTCGATTTCAATGCGGAACTGCTTTGGACCTTCTTCAGTTTCAATCTCCACATCTACATATCCATCAAAACAAATGGGTTCGTCATACTGAGAAATCTGGAAATTTTTTGGCATGTCAGGATAGAAGTAGTTCTTGCGCGCAAAACGACTATATGGAGCGATCTGACAATTAAGCGCTAAACCGATCTTGATCGTTGATTCAATCGCCTTAGCGTTTACAACTGGTAACGCACCCGGAAGCGCCAAGCAGACGGGGCAAGTTTGGGTATTTGGTTCTCCGCCAAAGGTTGTACTGCAAGAACAGAACATCTTAGATTCAGTATTTAACTCAACGTGAACTTCCAGGCCAAGTACTGGTTCGTATTTTGCGATTACATCATCGTATGAAAGCGCCATTACTTGGCACCTCCTAGCGCTGGAACTTGTTCAATTAAATATCCGCCCCACTTGCTGGCCAGTGCTGCTTCAAGTGCGCCGCCGACTTCGTAGAGTCTTTGATCTTGCATGGCGGGTGCCATTATCTGGAAACCAACGGGTAGTCCATCTTCATCAGCCAGACCTGCAGGCAAGCTCATTCCGCAGATTCCTGCGAGGTTTACTGGGATAGTTGCAACATCTGCCAAATACATCGCGATTGGATCTTCTGATTTTTCACCGATCTTAAAGGCGGTAATTGGCGATGTAGGAGAAACCAATACATCTGCCTGGGTAAATGCTTTTTTGTAATCTTCAATGATCAGCGTGCGAATCTTCTGCGCACTGCCGTAATAAGCATCGTAATATCCAGATGAAAGTGCGTATGTGCCAAGGATTATGCGGCGCTTTACTTCGCGACCAAATCCAGCTTCGCGGGTGGCGTTCATTACAGATTCTGCAGAGGCTCCGTCCACATCGCCGGTGCGAAGTCCATAGCGCATGGCATCGAAGCGGGCTAAGTTAGATGAACACTCTGATGGTGCGATCAAGTAATAAGCAGCAAGTGCGTATTCAAAACTTGGGCAATCTACCTCAACTATTTCTGCGCCCAACGAGGCGAGCAAATCTAGTGATTCGTTAAATCGAGCAAGGACCCCATCTTGATAACCATCTCCT
>JBIJCP010000056.1:0-7238 GCA_044344635.1 Candidatus Planktophila sp.
GCCACGCACAGAAGTAGATTTTATGGATGCTTCACTCACCGTCGGTAAGGCGATTGCGCTCGCTGTAGATCGAGCACATTCTCGCTATCCCGTTGTTCGCGGCTCAACTGATGAAGTAATCGGATTTATTCACGTCCGCGATTTATTGGATACCTCACTTGTAAGCGCTGGCGGAAAGATTCAGGAGTTAGTGCGAAACATAATGTTCTTGCCTGGCACAAAGGGAGTTCTGCCTGCGCTCACTGAAATGCGAAATCAACGCCAGCACCTAGCAATCGTTCTCGATGAGTACGGTGGCACCGATGGCATTGTCACTTTAGAAGATCTAGTCGAATGCCTCATCGGTGATATCAAAGATGAGTACGACAGCGATGAAGTAGAAGTCTCAGAGCATGCGCGAGCAGGAGATTTTGAAGTCGACGGGCTGATCTCGCTTGATGATTTGAGAGATGAGACAGGAATTGATATTCCAGATGGGCCATATGAAACAGCCGGTGGATTCGTCATGCACTTTTTAGGGCGAATCCCTGTTGTAAATGATGTGGTTGGTATCAATGGTGTTCGCATCACAGTTTTAACCATGGAAGGCAAGCGCGCTGGGCAGTTACTGATATCGCGTAATTAGCGATCCGTGCGAGAATAACAACATGACCAAACGCATCCTTTCCGGCATACAGCCGACAAGTGACTCGTTCCATCTAGGAAATTATCTAGGGGCGCTCAAGCAATGGGTTGAGCTGCAAGAGGGAAATGATGCCTTTTATTGCATCGTAGATTTGCATGCACTTACGGGCGAAATAGAGCCAGCGCTTTTGCGTAAGCGGATTTTAACTTCAGCGGCGCAATTAATCGCTCTAGGAATTTCACCTGAGAAATCAACGCTCTTCGTGCAGTCACACGTTGCCGAACATAACCAACTGGGCTGGATTATGGAGTGCATCGCCGGATTTGGAGAAGCCAACCGGATGACGCAGTTCAAGGATAAATCCGCTAAAGGTGGTGCAGATTCAGCACGCGTTGGATTATTTACATATCCGATGTTGCAAGCCGCCGACATACTTTTATACCAAGCACACTATGTACCTGTCGGCGAAGATCAGAGACAACATATAGAGTTAACAAGAGATCTGGCTACCCGCTTTAACTCTCGATTTGGTGAAACATTCCGAATCCCTGAAGGGTATATCTTAAAATCTGGCGCCAAAATTTATGACTTGCAAGAGCCAACAAATAAAATGAGTAAATCTTCTGGCTCAACCGCTGGTGTGCTTGAAATATTGGATTCCCCAGAGGCAAATGCGAAGAAGATAAAGAGCGCAACTACTGATGCTGGACGCGAAATCAAATTTGACGAGAAAGAGAAGCCAGGGATAAGTAACCTACTTTCGATTCACTCCGCGCTTTCAGGTCAGAAAATCAGCGATTTAGAAGATAAATTTGCTGGTAAGGGTTATGGCGATTTTAAGGCGGCCGTTGCTGAAGTGGTGACTGATCATTTACGGCCAATTCGTGATCGCGCCCTTGAACTGCTAGACGATGAGCAACATCTGGTGCAAGTACTTCATGCAGGGGCTGATAAGGCGCGCGCTGTCGCAAGTGCAACGGTCGCCGAGAGCTATAAAAATCTAGGCTTGGTGCTCTAATGAAAGCACGATCAACTCTCTTGGTGGCAGCTTTAACACTTTCAATAGCAGCTATTAGCCCAACTCCAGCCAGCGCATCTACCAATATTTGTATCGCTTATGACACTGGTGGTCTTGGGGATCGTTCATTTAACGATGCCACGCTAGCCGGGGTCAAGAAGGCGCAGAATCAACACACCTTCACCTTTGAGGGAGTTGTTACTGATGGAACAGCAGCGGATCGGATTAAGCGACTACGCACTCTGACGAATAAGAATTGCGCTGCGATAATTGCAGTCGGTGCTGAATATCGAGAGGCAGTGGAGCAGTTATCTACTGAATTTCCAAAGACACACTTCTCAATTATCGGCGATGCCTCAATCGCTGCGCTGAACGTGAGTTCAATTGTATTTGCTGATGTACAGGGCGCATTCTTAGCGGGCTTTAGCGCGGCACTGACCACCAAGACCGGAAGAGTGGCGATGATCACGACGCCTTCGACCGCGGAAAACTATCAAAATGGCTTTTTAGCAGGTGTAAACGCAAGTAAGAAAAAAGTGCGCACTTTTGTAAATTACACAGCAACAAATTTAGATATTGCGGCTACCGCCTTAATTAGGATGGGCGCTGATGTGATTTACACAGCGACCGCAGGTTCAGCCGATGATGCCTTCAGTGCGATAGTTAAAGCAAATACCGCTAAAAATCGTAAGAAAAATGCAAGTGATGTCTTCTTGATTCTCTCTGAACCAGATTTATATTTAACAGTCACACCAGCAACTGCGAAGTATTTGATCGCATCCGTTGTTAAGCGTGTGGATAGCGCAATCTCAGATATTATCGATGCTGCAATAAAAGATAGCCAAATCTCTGATGTTCTAGATGCTGAAGCTGGTTTTTATGGTCGTCGTTACACAATTGCTGATAATGGAATTGAAATAGTCCTTAGATCCAAAGCATTAGGAGCGCAGGCTGCATCTATAAATGCAGCAGCGGTTGCAGCATATGCACGTTGATTGGGATCTACTTAAGTCGCACGCGATAACTGCGATGAAGAGCGCTTATGCTCCCTATTCGAAATTTCCGGTCGGAGTTGCGGCCCTCGTAGATGATGGTCGGATAATTTCAGGATGCAACGTAGAAAATGCCAGTTATGGACTTACTTTATGCGCAGAATGTGGGCTTGTTTCCACGCTTATCAATAGTGGTGGCGGGCGTTTAATCGCCTTCACCTGTGTTGATATCTCAGGAAATTATTTAGCGCCTTGCGGGCGCTGTCGCCAGTTACTGCAAGAACATGGCGGTTCCAATCTACAGTTGATGACAGATACCGGGATCAAACCCCTTTCAGAACTCTTACCTTGGGCATTTGGCCCAGAAGAAATTGAAAAGCGCCTTGACTGATCAGAGCAAGTCGGTAGTTGAGCCCTTTGCCGCTGTAGAAATTATCGCTGCCAAGCGCGATCGCAATGAGTTAAGCGATAAGCAAATCGACTGGACCGTAGCTGCCTACACCCGTGGAGTAATAGCAGATGAGCAAATGTCTGCGCTCTTAATGGCAATTCTCCTCAATGGAATGAATTCGCGCGAAATTTCCCGCTGGACAAATGCCATGATCAACTCAGGTGAGCGAATGAATTGGTCAGCCTTAGATCGACCAACCGCAGATAAACATTCAACTGGCGGAGTGGGAGATAAAATCACGCTTCCGCTTGCACCGCTCGTGGCGGCTTGCGGTGGTGCAGTGCCACAACTTTCTGGTCGAGGACTCGGGCACACTGGTGGAACGCTAGATAAACTTGAATCAATTCCAGGTTGGCGCGCATCTCTTTCAAATGCAGAGATGTTAAAAGTTTTGCAAGATACTGGCGCGGTTATCTGTGCCGCAGGTGCGGGATTAGCTCCAGCAGATAAGAAGTTATATGCACTTCGCGATGTAACTGCAACGGTAGAGGCGATCCCACTGATTGCATCTTCGATTATGTCTAAAAAGATCGCGGAAGGAACTTCCGCACTGATTCTTGATGTAAAGACCGGCAGTGGCGCATTTATGAGCGATCCTGCTAAAGCGGGAGAACTCGCGCGGACTATGGTCCAGCTTGGTCTGGATGCAGGCGTGAAAACTCGCGCGCTTGTAACTGCGATGGATGTTCCTCTTGGGCTAACTGCTGGAAATTCCCTTGAAGTCCGCGAATCTATTGAGGTTTTAGCCGGTGGTGGACCAGCAGATGTTGTTGAGTTAACAATTCTTCTGGCTAGAGAAATGATCGATGCCGCGGGAATTGTTGGAAAAGATCCCGCAGATGCGCTGAAAGATGGATCTGCAATGGACCATTGGAAGCGAATGATTTCTGCACAAGGTGGCGATCCAGATGCCAAGCTTCCAGTTGCACGGGAAAAACATGTAATTACCGCAAGCGAATCTGGAGTTATGACCAAGATGGATGCGCTTAAGATCGGTGTTTCCGCTTGGAGGTTAGGCGCAGGTCGTTCCAAGCAAGGTGAAACGGTGCAAGCTGGTGCAGGAATAGAAATGCACTCCAAGCCAGGCGATTACATTAAAAGTGGCGAACCGCTCCTCACCTTACATACAGATGAGCCTGCCAGATTTGATCGCGCAATTGAGATTTTAGGCGGAGCGATAGAGATTAAAGAAAATGGCAAAGTAGAACGCCTGCCACTAATTATTGAACGGATTACTGGATGAGTAACTTAAATAAGATTCCAAATTCAGAACAAATCACACGATTGCCCAAGGCCTTACTGCACGATCACTTAGATGGTGGGCTTCGTCCACAAACCATAATTGATATTGCCAAGGAAATCGGCCACGAATTGCCAAGTTATGACGCAGCCGAACTTGCTGAGTGGTTTCGCACCTCCTGTGATTCTGGTTCCTTGGTTAGATACCTAGAAACATTTGCACATACAGTGGCAGTAATGCAGCGCAGAGAAGACATCGTTCGCGTTTCGCGTGAATGCGCAGTTGATTTGGCGCGCGATGGAGTTGTCTACGCCGAAGTAAGAATGGCGCCAGAGCTTTTAACTGAAAAAGGGCTGACGCTATCTGCGGCGATCGAAGCAATCTTGGAAGGCTTTCGTGCGGGCGAAGAAGAAGCCAAGGTGGAGGGAAATATAATTCGCGTAACCTCACTGCTCTGCGGCATGCGCCAAAATCAACTCTCGCAAGAAGTGGCTGAACTAGCTGTTAAATACCGAGAAAAAGGCGTGGTTGGCTTTGATATCGCAGGTCCCGAAGATGGCTTTCCACCGAGTGATCAACTAGATACCTTTGAATATCTCCGTCGCGAAAATGCTCATTTTACAATTCACGCAGGTGAGGCTTATGGACTTCCATCAATTTGGGAGGCTATTCAACTTTGTGGCGCAGAGCGTTTAGGACATGGTGTGCGCATCATTGACGATATCGATTTAAATCACACACCACCGCGATTGGGCCGCCTTGCCGCTTATGTTCGCGATCGCCGAATTCCGCTAGAAATGTGCCCATCATCTAACATTCAAACTGGAGCCGCTGCGAATTTCACTGATCATCCGATTGGGAATTTAGCGAAATTGCGCTTTCGCGTAACCGTCAACACCGATAATCGATTAATGTCAGCAACATCAATGAGTAATGAGATGAGCGAGTTAGTAAAAGCTTTTGACTGGAGTTTCTTAGACCTGCAACGCGTCACCATTAACGCGCTTAAGAGCTCATTTATCCCTTTTGAGGAGCGTTTGGCGATTATCGAGAATGTAGTTAAGCCAGGGTACCTGGCAATTTCTGCAGAATAATCTCTAAACTCCGATTGGGTGCCAGACGGTCTTGGCTTCCATAAAAGCATAGATGCGCGATGGTGATAGTGCGCCATCAAAGCTATGGATACGCTTTAGGTTCTCTGCTCCTGCAACCTTAAGATCTGCACGCTTCTTCTTATCTATTCCAGATATATCAAAGCCATCGATATCCATATGGGATGCAGCCCACGGAGCAAGTTCATCGTGAGATCCAGTTAAAATATTTAACACGCCAGCAGGAAGATCACTAGTTGCCAATACTTCGGCGAAGGTCATTGCGGCAATAGCTGCAGATCCAGGAACCAGGGCGATCACCGTATTTCCAGAGACGATTGCTGGTGCGATGGCATCAATTAACGCTAGGAAACTTTCAGCGGGGGCAACAGCGATAACGCCCTGTGGTTCAGGGATGGTGAAGTTGTAATAAGGGCCAGATACCGGGTTTGTAGCGCCGAAAGCCGCCGATAACTTATCGCTCCAGCCTGCGTACCAGACCCAACGATCAATAGCAGCTGCAACTTCATCGAGCGCTTTCTTCTGGGTTACTCCGTTGGCTAGAGCTATTTCAGAAGCTAATTGTTCCGTGCGGCCTTCTAACATTTCAGCGATCCGATAGAGAATTTGCCCGCGGTTATAGGCAGTTGCTTTTGCCCAGCCACTTTGAGCAGTCCGCGCGGCAACAACTGCATCACGTAAATCTTTACGTGATGCTAAGCAAGGATTTGCTATAAATATCCCTTTATTGCTGACAACCTCATAGACACGTCCTGATTCGCTGCGCGGAAATGCCCCATTTATAAATAACTTGTAAGTCTTTTTAACTTCTAGTCGTGCAGTTGAGTTAGTTGTTGAACTCTTCTTTGAAGAAGTCATTTACTTACCCTCCTTCAGATATGCCGCTAAACCATGCTTGCCACCTTCGCGACCCCAGCCGGATTCTTTATATCCACCAAATGGGGAAGCGGGATCGAACTTATTAAAGGTGTTAGCCCAAATAACCCCAGCGCGAAGTTGCTGCGTTGCCCACAGA
This sequence comes from Candidatus Planktophila sp., assembly GCA_044344635.1. GTDB lineage: Bacteria > Actinomycetota > Actinomycetes > Nanopelagicales > Nanopelagicaceae > Planktophila. Next base: position 6,454 of record JBIJCP010000056.1, read on the forward strand.
ATTCGCGAGCCTTTCTCGCTCCAAACACCTGCAGATAAACCAAATGGCGTGTTATTGGCTTTCTCAATCGCCTCTTGTGGGGTACGGAAAGTTAGAACTGAAAGCACGGGTCCGAAAATTTCCTCCCGCGCAATGCGATGTGCCTGTGTCACACCGGTAAAGATGGTTGGTGCAAACCAGAAGCCCTTGGCCGATAAATTACAAGCAGGACTCCAGCGCTCTGCACCTTCGGCATCTCCAGCGGTTGCTAACTCTTGAATCTTGCTTAATTGCTCTCGGGAATTAATCGCACCAAGATCGGTATTTTTATCCAGCGGATCACCAACTCGTATTTTTGCCATTCGCACTTTCAGTTTTTCAATTAGCTCATCGGCAATACTTTCTTGCAAGATTAAGCGAGATCCAGCGCAACAAACGTGGCCTTGATTGAAAAATATGCCGTTAACAATGCCTTCTACCGTCTCATCCAATGGGGCATCATCAAAGACGATATTTGCACCTTTGCCGCCTAGTTCAAGGGTGGCTTTCTTATTGGTGCCGGCTATTGCGCGGGCGATTTTCTTACCGACATCAGTTGATCCAGTGAAGGCAATTTTATGGATACCTGGATGGTTCACAATTGCAGCGCCAGTGGATCCATCACCTGTAACAATATTTACAACACCATCAGGAAGTTCTGCTTGTTGACACACTTCAGCGAATAAGAGCGCCGTAAGTGATGTAGTTTCTGCAGGTTTTAAAACAACTGTATTTCCAGTTGCCAAGGCAGGTGCTACTTTCCAAGC
>JBIJCP010000057.1:0-7206 GCA_044344635.1 Candidatus Planktophila sp.
TCGGCGTCACATTTGAAGAGATCAATATTGAAGAGGTTGCGGGTACGGCAGAGATTGTTGAGAAGGTAAATGGTGGCAATCGCACGGTGCCGACGTTGGTGTTCTCGGATGGAAGTGCGATGACTAATCCTTCGGCTAAAGAGGTAGTAGAAAAGTTAGCTTCGCTTTAGAGTCTTCGCCAGACCTATCTGGAAAGTTCTGCTGGATGTAAACTCATAGTTATGGGCTGGGGAACATTTATAGCTGGGCGAGTATTGCGCCCTAAAGCCACAAGGTAGAAAAGTTGATCGGCGGGAAGCGCGATAACAATGGGTTGGCCTTTAAGGTCTTGACCTGCGAGCGGAGAGTCCTACAATTTAGGGATGCCAATTCAATCGCAGAATCTGCACGAAGAGAAGTTCTACCTTGACCCATTTCCAGTCTGGGAGGCGCTGCGCAACGAACAACCCCTTTTTTATGATGAGATAGATAATCGCTGGCTGCTTACTCGCTATGCAGATGTGACTGAAGTATTTAGAAACCATGAGGTTTACTCTGCGCGCCCATACGAGCGGATCTTCACAGATGTAATTGGGCCAACGATGGTGCAGATGGATGGAAAAGATCATGACCTGCGCCGATCAATTGTTGCACCCGTCATGGTTGGAAAAAAGCTAGAGCACGATTATCAGCCAATGATTAATGATGTTGTTTCAGATCTTCTAGCGGTTCTGCCCAGGAGCGGGGAAGTCGATGCGATTAAGGCGATTACTTCACCTTTACCCTTAAAGATAATTGCGCGCATGCTTGGTATGGAGAGTTCATACGATGAATACCTGCACGAGGTAGCAAACTTAGTTATTAACGCACTAGCCGGCATTGAGCCAGCTAAATCATTGGGCAAGGCAAAGCACGAGGAGTTTGCCAGAAATATAGATGATTTGATTTCAAAGAGAATTGTTGATCCAACCGATGATCTGATTACTGAAATCACCCAGAGTCGCTCGAAAGAAGGGGAAGGGTTATCTCGCACAGAGATTGCATCCTTTATCTCACTATTGATGGTGGCTGGCGGCGAGACATCAGATCGCGCTATCTCCAATTTTTGGTATGTGCTGCTGAAGAATCCACATGTACTTGAGGCAATTAGAAAAGATAGATCTCTAATGGAGCCAGCAATTTCTGAGTTTATGCGCCGTGATGGCGTAGTCGTTTATGAAGACCGAGAGTTAAATGAAGATGTTGAATGGTATGGAAAGCGGATCGCAAAAGGTGAAATTGTTCGAGTTGCGATGATGTCGGCTAACAACGATGACACCGTTTTTAAGAACCCGAGAACCTTTGATCTCTACAGAAGCGATCTCAATCTTGGCTTTGAAAAACGTCCCGGAGGCAGCAAGGATGGCGTCTCCCACCACGTTGGATTTGGTTTAGGAAAACATTTTTGTATTGGGTATCACTTAGCTCGCGCTGAGATGAGCACCGCAACAAATTACTTGCTTGATCGTTATGAAAATATCGCCTTATCACCAGACCACGAGCCAGCCTTGACTGTGCAGTGGTTCCATAGATTCTTGGATAAATTAGTTTTAGAAGTGAGTTAAAGAGATTTAGAAGAGTCTGCTCCGCCTTATTTAAGCGTGCGGGCCCTGTCGAGCGAGTGCGGCCACTGGATTATTACGCCGAGTTTTTCTGCAGCGTTAAGCGCCCACCGCGGATTGCGCAGCATTGCACGAGCCAAAAAGACAGCATCGGCTCTGCCTTCGGCGATGATCGCTTCGGCTTGCTCGGGTTCGGTGATCAAGCCGACCGCTGCAGTGAGAATGTTGGATTCTTTGCGGATGCTTGTCGCAAATGGAACTTGGAAACTCGGTTTGGCATCTATCTTCGCGTTGTGAATTGCACCGCCAGATGATGTGTCGATTAAGTCAACGCCGAGTTCTTTGAGTTGTGTGGAAAGTTTTACCGAATCGTTAATGTCCCAGCCGCCTTCAGCCCAATCAGATGCTGATAAGCGCACAAAGAGAGGAGTCGTTGTGGGGATAGCAGCGCGGATTGCTTTGGTGGCCTCGAGTAAGAAGCGGGTGCGGTTTTCGTAACTGCCGCCGTATTCATCGGTGCGGTGGTTCATAAGCGGTGAGAAGAATTGGTGGAAGAGATAACCGTGGGCGGCGTGGATTTCAATAACGTCGAAGCCGACCTTTACTGCGCGCGTTGCGGCTTGTGCAAATTTATCAGTCAATTCTTTTATCTCGTTGATAGTTAGCGCACGGGGGGTTGGATAACCTGCGAAGGCAGTTGCAGATGAAGATGTTGCTTCCCATCCTCCTTCTTCCGGCGTGGCTATGAGGTGGTCTTCCCACGGGCGCATCGTTGATGCTTTGCGACCGGCGTGGGCTAATTGGATTCCGATCTTTACACCTTGCGAATGTGCGAAGTCGATAACTTCTTTAAAGCTATTTGCGTGTGCATCATCTTCAATTGAAGGGCAGCCGATTGAGATGCGACCTTCGGGGATTACGCCAGTTGCTTCAACCATGATTAGGCCGGGTGCGCCGGTGGCTAGTGCGCCCAGGTGAGAGCGATGCCATGGGCCGATGTGGCCGTTGGTTGATTGGTATTGGCACATTGGGGAGACCCAGACGCGGTTTTGGAAAACGGTTTCGCGGATGGTCAGTGGTGTGAAGAGTGCACTCATGTAGTGATCATAAAGGGTTGGCGCAAAGAGAAAACCCCGCCATTACTGACGGGGTTTTTCGCTGTAGCTCAAATGTGCGGCCCCTTGACTAGGTCATAGAAGAGTATCAAAAAGTTTAAGAGAGCACCTTAAAAGTTATACACAGATGAATACAAATATAAATTTCGCGTGCGCGCAATCTTTTAATCTCCACACGTGTCTGGCTGTAGCTCAATGGATAGAGCAGCCCCATGACTAGGAGGCAGGTTGTGGGTTCGAGCCCCGCCAGCCAGACCACACCTTAGAAGCCCCGGGATTTCGTCACCTGGGGCTTCTTTGTTGAGACACCAGATGGCGTTCGTTCTGTCAGCCAGACTCTCTTTGAATTTCCGATCGCACTGATTGGGCCAATATTCCTTCTTCTTTCGACAGCAGCTCATCTACTCATCTCTTCACCATTTTATGTTCACTGATATGGAGCGAACATTGCAAAAGGAATTAACCCAGTGCGTTGGTGGGAGTACGCATTAAGCTCATCACTGATGCTTGTGGTGCTTGGAACGTTGGGTATTTAAGTTAAATCTGTTATTCGAAATCTCCGCCACGACCAGTAAGGCCTTTTCGATTCTTTCGGGGACGGCCTACACGATTTGCCAGAGCTATGACCGCGATCGCATAGATGGCAATTAGCGCAAAACCAATCTTCATTCTTTACCCTAGAACTGCCCAGACAACGAGGGCGAAGATTGCAATTCCGAAACCAATGATTGCGGTTGCAGAAAGTGAGAGCAGTCCACGCGAGTCAGCGATCTTTTCGGCCACTGCAGATTTCTTTTCAATTTTGCGCAGATCAACCAGCAGCGCTTCGCCTTCACGAACTGCGGCGTACTGGCTGATGATTGCCAGAATTCCGGTCACGGCTGCAACGCCGATTGCCAGATACTTCGCTCCATCGCTTGCGCCTTCAAAGACATTGAAAGCAGATAGAACCACAACTGCGATAAGAACCAACGCCGGAGCAATTTGGGCTTGAATGATTTGTGAGCGAGAACCGTGCCAAAGCTTAATAAGTGACTTTTCTTCCATTTCAGTTTCCTCTCCGAGAAACCTAATTATCCTTGCTGGATAGCCTCAATGGTAGGTCTTGCCTTGCGCCGACGTACTGTGAAAACGCTGGGAAATCTGCCTTGAGCGTGCCTAAATCAAGAAGTTCTAATAACCTAAAGGCATGAGAAAAGGTTTATTGCTCGCACTTATGGCGCTGGTTCTATCTGTCGTCGTTGTACCGGGTTCATCTGCTGCGGTAAAGGCGGGGGCGGCGTGTAAGAAGGCTGGGCAGACCAGTACTGCAGCTGGCAAGACGTTCACTTGTGTAAAAAAGAGCGGCAAGTTGGTTTGGAATAAGGGCGTTGCGGTAAAGAAGAGCGCAAAGCCGAGCACAACGGCGACAACTAAGCCAACAACTAGTACAAGTGCTGCACCAAGTGCTGCACCAAGTGCTGCACCAAGTGCTGCTGCAACTCCTGCAGTAAAGCCAACTACTGCCGTCACTCCTGCAGCAAAGCCAACTACTGCCACAACAGTTGCTGCGGGTTACACAATGGCGCAGGTTAAGGCAAATAATAGTCGGGCTAAGTGTTGGACTGTGATTAGCGAAAATGTTTATGATTTAACGGCTTGGATGGGTGATCACCCAGGTGGAGCAGGTGCAATCGTTTCGCTATGTGGCACTGATGGAACTCAAGGCTTTCTAGCGATGCACCGCAATCAGAGCAAGCCGGAATCGCGCTTGGCTGGCTATTTGTTAGGGCCGTTGGCTAAATAGTTCACAATCTCTCAGCGTTTGTCGGTGGACGGGGATATCTTTACCGGTGAGCGAAGGGCGGGAGAATGTTTGAACTATTGGCGTTGGTTGCGATTATCTATTTATTTATCACTCGTAAGAAGCGGGTGCGCAAGGTGCGGGGTATTGATGCTGAATTGCGCGAACTCGTGGAAAGTACTTATCACTCAGATGCGATGGCTGCTGAGATAAAGGGATATCTGCTCTCGGTTGTGGCTGATGATCGCGATGGTGCAGAAAAGTTCTCGGATGCGCGAATTGCACAGGCGCAATCTATTTTGGATCGTGCAGGACCCGCGGCCTTTTATTGGATGAGTGAGATCGCAACGCAGTTGGCTGTTTTATCTGCTGCGAAGATCAATGGGATGGGTACCAACGTTGAAGCAGAACTAGGTTCAGTTGGTATTACACCTGAGGCCGTTGTGCGGGTGGTGGTTAAAGGATAGTTACTTAGAGTAATTTAAATATTTTTATTAAGTAATTAACTATCTTTAATTTTGATATATATTTAGTGAGACCGCGCCGGAGTGCCAAGTCCGACACGGCCGCCTTATGCGAACTAATGATCGCTACGATCGGGCCCGCCGTTTCCACGGCGGGTTCTTCGCATTTCCACGTATCTAAATACGAGGTCGGCTAAGGCAACAACAAGCGTCACCCAATCCAGGGCTCTCATTTCATTTGCACTCCTTTCTCCAGTCTCAGCGACGGCTGAGAGGTCAAATGTTTCGCTGGCGGCGTGCATTTGATTGGAGGTAAGGATTAAGGCGTGCGAAAGATATTTCTTATCGCAATCTGTGATTGCTGGGTATTACTAAGTTGTGGATAATTCTCAAAGTCTTACAAAGAACAGCTTTCTTTGCTGCCTAGTTACTGATGGCGGATGAAGGCGGCAACTTCTGGGTTGCTCTTCATCTCTGCTAACTCTTCAGGAGTTGGCAGAGTTGGACGATCGCGTTCTAACTTAACTAGGCAGAGGAAACCAAAAACTTCATTGTCGTCGGCGCGGTATTGATGCCAAGCCCAAGATGGAACATAGACCAGGTCGTGAATTGCCAGCGGCAGAACTTCATCGCCAACTAAACAGGCACCCTTGCCTTTAATTGGGATAACCAAATGCGTGTGCTCGTGCTTTTCAAGAGTTGTGTGGCCACCGGCATCTATTTCGAAGTAGCGGACTTCCATGCCGTCCTGGTGATCTTCGCCGAATAAAACACGGCGGGTAACGTCTTTAAAAGTGGCATTGCCATCTTCATCTTTGTAGATGAGCTCTTCAACATTACGCCAACGATGAGGCTCATCCTGGGTAACGTGATACTTATTGTGGCGCACGGGGTAATGATAGCCGTGCTCGGTACCTAGTGTTTAATTGACTCATGACCGATCGCAAATGGGGCTTTAAAACTAGGGCTCTTCACGCAGGTACCCAGCCTGATCCGCAAACTGGTGCGCGCGCCTTGCCGATTTATCAATCAACCGCATTTGTCTTCGAAAATACCGAAGATGCCGGCAATCTATTTGCTCTGCAAAAGTACGGCAATATCTATAGCCGAATTGGCAATCCAACCGTCTCGGCTTTTGAAGAGAAGATTGCCGCGCTAGAAGGTGGCATCGGTGCGGTTGCAACATCGAGCGGACAAGCGGCACAGTTCTTAACTTTTGCAGCACTCGCTGGTGCTGGCGATCATGTCGTTTCATCTTCTGCCCTATATGGCGGCACTGTTACCCAATTAGATGTGACGCTGCGTCGATTTGGCGTGGATACCACTTTTGTAAAGAGCGATAAGGCCGAAGATTTTAAAGCTGCGATCACCGATAAGACCAAGTTTATTTACGCTGAAATGATTTCTAATCCGGCATCACAGATCAGCGATATTGAAGCGCTGGCAAAAGTGGCACACGATGCTGGTCTGCCATTGATTATCGATTCAACAGTTGCGACACCGTACTTGGTGCGCCCAATTGAATATGGCGCAGATATCGTCTTGCACTCAGCGACTAAGTTCTTGGGTGGACACGGCACCACTTTGGGTGGGGTAATCGTGGAATCTGGAAAATTTAATTGGGGTAATGGCAAGTTCCCGACAATGACCGAACCAGTTGCATCTTATGGTGGAGTTTCTTGGTGGCAGAACTTTGGGGAATTTGGATTCTTAACCAAGCTGCGATCAGAACAGTTGCGCGATATCGGCGCATCGCTGAGCGCAATGTCAGCATTTTTATTGGTTCAAGGCGTGGAAACGCTGCCACAGCGCATGCGCGATCACGTCGCAAATGCGCAGGTTGTTGCACAGTGGTTAGAAAGTGATCCGCGAATTGATTGGGTTAAGTACGCAGGGCTTGCTAGCCATCCGCACAATGCGCGCGCCAAGAAATATGTGCCAGAAGGCGCAGGATCAGTATTTTCATTTGGCGTTAAGGCAAGTGGTGATTTATCTAGCCGCCAAGCCGGTGAAAAGTTTATTAACTCAGTGCAGCTAGCCAGCCACTTGGCCAATATTGGCGATGTGCGCACCTTGGTTATTCACCCAGCCAGCACCACACATCGTCAGTTAACTGATGAGCAGTTGCTTGAATCTGGCGTTCCACAAGATTTGATTCGCATCAGCGTGGGTCTTGAAGATATTGAAGATATTCTTTGGGATCTAGATCAGGCGTTAACGATCGCTTCAGGAAAGTCACGCTAATGTCATACACCGAGCCAACT
>JBIJCP010000058.1:0-7195 GCA_044344635.1 Candidatus Planktophila sp.
TTCAATTATTACAAAGTCTGCTTCTCCGCCAATTGGAGCTTCTGGATCTAAAAGGTTTGATAGTTGCATGGCAAGTGCGTTTGCTTTTAATTCAACTTCTGCACGCTTTGCATCTGCAGCTTTAACGCTGTCAGCAAGGGATTTGGCGTTTTCAAGTAAAGCCGTCTTTTCATCGCCTTTTGCAGCGCCAACTGACTTCGAGAGGGCGTTCTGCTGGGCACGTAGCGTTTCAAATTCGGTGATCGCTGCGCGGCGAATATCGTCAACTGCTATTACTTGATCGACGATCCCAGGGTCTTCACCACGACCTTTTTGGGAAGCGCGGACAAGATCTGGATTTTCGCGCAAGAATTTGATATCGATCATTGTTATTGCGCCTCTCTTGGATAAGAGCCTAAGAACCGGATGTCATCACATATCTCACGTAATTCTGCAATGCTCCCGCCGACTGACGAATCGTTAATGTGGCCTTCAACATCAATGATGAAATGGTAGTGACCTAATTCGCGACCAGTGGGACGACTCTGAATAAATGTCAGATTAACGTTATTTTTGGCAAAGACTTGCAAGATTTCCAGCAAGGCTCCCGCATGGTCTATAGCAATAAATACCGCAATTGAGGTGCGGTCATTACCAGTGGCATCAGGAACCCACCCGGGTTTTTGGGCACAAATAAAGCGAGTAACGGCTCCAGTGTTATCACCAATATCTTCGGCGATTAGCGCTAATCCAAAATGAGATGCTGCAACACTTGATGCAATCGCTGCATCTAGCTCACCCTTACTTACTAATTCGGCTGCTGCAGATGTGGAGTTAGTCGGAACAATTTCTGCGTGTGGATAATTTTTCGCAATATATGCACGGCATTGCGATTCTGCATGTGGGTGTGTGCCGATTCGAGCGAAGTTAGCGGTGCCAGGTTTTGCCATAAGAGCAAATGAAACTGGAAGGGTGACTTCTGCGGAAATCGTCAGTGGATCTCCCGTTGCCAGCTCATCTAGTGTGCGCGCTACTACTCCTTCTACCGAGTTTTCAATTGGTACAAGCGCATATTGCGCATCCCCTGTGCGAACCGCGTTTAGCGCCGCAGTTACATTTGCAAAAGGTATTAGTACATCTGTATCGCAAGTTATCTTCTTTAGCGCAGCCTCAGTAAAAGTCCCTACTGGACCTAAGTAGGCAAATCTATGGCTTTCTGATGCGCTCACTGATTAAGGATACCTGCTTATAAGAGGATGCCGACCCCGAATTAAATTTCTTGCTAAATACTACGCAAGATTTCCCGCACAAAGCCGGGGCGATCAGTAATGAGATTATCCACGCCTAAGCGATGGCAGAGTTCAATATCCGATGGCTCATTGACAGTCCAAACATTTAACTTACGACCAGAGGCTTTTATCCGTTTTGCCAAATCCGGATCCTTACGCAACTGGATAATTTCTGGACCTAAAGATCGAGCAGAAGAGTGAAGCGCGCTGAAAGAAGGTAGGTAGTTATGAAGTAAGTAAGTTGTTGCGATGGTCTCATCTAGATGTTTTATACGTTCTATCGCGAGCCACGAAAATGACATTACTGTGACTTCAATACCAGACCGCTTTATCCGTTTTGATTCCTTGCTTATTTTTTCGACAATTAGATCTTCAATCGCGGTGCGCGATGGGACTGGGTGTTTCGTCTCAAGAAAGAGAGATTTCTTCTCGGTAATTGCGAAATCTAAAATCTCATCCAGGTTAAGTATTGGTGGGTAAATTTCTCTTAATTGCGCGTAGGAGGTTCCTGAAACGACCGCGCTATTACTGGCGATACGAGTTAAATCTGTGTCATGCCACAGAGCTGCTACTCCATCTTTACTTAATCGCAGATCGCACTCGACTCCATCGGCACCTTGTTTAACTGCCTCTTCAAAAGCTGCCATCGTCATCTCTGGATAGTCATAAGATGCCCCGCGATGAGCGTAGATCTTCATAGTTTGAGATTAACACCATTAGGCTAAGCGGTATGAGCCGGCTTTACTTCCAATGCGCAGCGCGATCTGCTGTCGGTCTGGTCCGAAATGGCAACGAAGATTCAGCTCTCGTAGGTTCGCAACTTATTGCTGTCGCAGATGGCATGGGAGGTCACGCCGGCGGTGAGTTTGCATCTTCGGTTGCTATAAATACGCTCTCTGAGATTGCGCCAACCTTTACTAATATAGATATTGATAGCGAATCAGCGAGCGATTTATTCCTTAACTCACTTCACACAATAGATAGTCAAATTCACGCAGTCACTTTAGATGAACCGCAATTAGCTGGCATGGGAACAACGCTTACTGCGCTATTTATCAACAACGCAGAGATTTCTTTACTGCATATTGGAGATTCGCGAGCTTATCGATTGCGTGGCAATGATTTAGAACAGTTGAGCGCCGATCACACTGTTCTGCAAGAGCTACTGAACAAAGGGATTATCTCTGAAGTCGATGCCCAGATCCACCCACAGCGATCAATGTTGACCCAAGCGTTGATGGGAGAAGGAACTCTGGAGCCATCACTTCATGTCTTCGAAGGTAAAATTAAGGATCGCTACTTAATATGTAGTGATGGATTAACCGGGGTTTTAAGCGATAAGGAAATTAAATCTCTGATTAAAGGTAAGGACGCGGCGACCGCTGTTGATGCTTTGATCGAAGCAACTTATATAAATGGTGCACCTGATAACGTCACCATAGTTCTGGCAGATATCGTTGAATCCGATGCTTGCGGTGTTGAAAAGTTAGGGGCGGCTAAGGCGTGATTAGTAAAGTTTTAGGTAGCCGCTACCAACTGGGTGCAATGATCGGTACTGGTGGGATGGCCGATGTATATATCGCTCAGGACCAGCGTTTATCGCGGCAAGTTGCGGTAAAAATCTTGCGGAGTGATTTAGCTAAAGACTCTACTTTCGTCGCGCGTTTTAGAAAAGAGGCTAAAGCTGCAGCTGGTCTAAATCACCCTGGGATCGTTGCGGTTTACGACTCCGGCGAAGAGCCAGCCCCATACATAGTTATGGAGCTCGTCTCTGGTCATACTCTGCGCGAATTAATCCACGATGGTGATCGATTGCCACTTGATCGCGCCCTTGAAATTGGCGCAGGAATTCTTGGAGCGCTTGATTATTCGCATCAGCGTGGAATTGTTCACCGCGATATAAAACCGGCAAATGTGATGATCACCGATAAAGGTGACGTTAAGGTGATGGATTTTGGAATAGCGCGTGCAATGGATGATCTAGGCGCAACTTTAACTAGTACTTGGAATGTAGTTGGGACTGCGCAGTATTTATCTCCAGAACAAGCCCTCGGTGAAATCGCAGATGCTCCAACAGATATTTATTCAACTGGTTGTTTATTATTTGAACTCTTAACTGGGCGTCCTCCATACACCGGTGAGACGCCAGTATCAATTGCGTATCAGCATGTATCTGGCGTATTAACCCCCGCTCGCCAATTACAGCCAGAGTTGCCGGAAAGCGTAGAAGTTTTATTGACGGTTGCTCTCGCCAAAAAACCGGAAGATCGTTACATTTCTGCAAACGCCATGTTGGAAGATATAAATAAGATTCGCGCTGGGCAAAATATCTCCACTAAAGTTGCTCGCGCACCTTTAGTCAGCCGTCGAACTGCGATCATTTCCAGCATCGCAATTATTGCGACTGGAATTGCCGCAATCGTCGGACTTTCTCTAAATGGCGGGTCTACTCCCTCGCTTGGTAATGAACTTCCGAATGTCGTTGGTTTGACGGAGTCCGAAGCGCGCGCATTGCTGCCTGAGTACACAATCACAATTCAACGCGCCCCAGATCCGCGAATCCCAAGGGATCGAGTGGCTAGCCAGATTCCGCTCGCTACAACCCAAGTAACAAAGGGCTCTGCCATAACGCTTACCATCTCTGATGGTCCAGGAGATGCGATAGTCCCCGATGGTTTAGTAGGAATGTCGCTAATAGATGCGCGGACCGCTCTCGCCGCCGTCGGATTAGTGATCGCTCGGACTGAGGCTGTGCCATCCGATGAAGCACAAGGAACTATTTTAACTGTAACTCCAGAAGCGGGTTCCAAAATTACTGCAGGTTCAGGCGTTGTTCTAACAATTGCTAATGGTGAAATAGAAGTACCGGATTTAATTGGGGTTGAAGCAATTCAAGCCAAGACTTTACTTATTCAAGCAGGGTTCTTAGTGCGCGAATTCAATGATTACGATGCCACACAAGAAATTGGAGTTGTAATTCGCCAAGCGCCTGATGCAGGTACAACACAAACTATCGGTAAGCCAGTAACAATTACGATAAATAAAGCTCCGTAATTTAAGAGCGGCGACCAACAACTGGAGATAGTCCTACCGATTTAGCGAGCGCATTTTTATCTCCACATTGCGTCAGCCAGTTCGCCAACATCAGATGTCCGTGTTCAGTTAAAACGGATTCGGGGTGGAATTGCACACCTTCTATTGGCAAAGTTTTGTGACGCAGTGACATCACAACTCCAGATTCAGTTTCTCCTGTAATTTCAAGTACATCGGAAACTGTCTCGCGTTCAACCGCGAGCGAGTGATAGCGAGTCGCGGTAAATGGTGATGGTAAATTAATCAGAACACCTTTACCCTCATGAATTACTTGTGAAGTCTTTCCGTGCAACAGTTCTGGTGCGCGCGAGACCGTTGCTCCAAATGCCACACCGATTGCTTGATGGCCTAAACAAACGCCAAAGAGTGGAATCTGGTTCTCGGCGCAGTACTTGATCATCTCAATACTCACTCCAGCGGCTTCAGGGGTGCCGGGTCCTGGAGAGATTAATACTCCGTCATAACTACTTGCTTCACTTGCAGCTACTTCGTCATTGCGTTTGACGGTGCACTCGGCTCCAAGTTGGCCTAAATACTGAACTAAGTTAAAGACAAAGGAGTCATAGTTATCGACGACAAGGATCTGGGCCATGGCCTAATTCTGGCAGGAGGTGGGCATCACTGTTTCCAGTATTGGATTTAGCCTGTAACCTTTAGCCATGCCAAAGTCGAAATTGCGTAAAAAAGTCAAAGAACAGCACGCTCACGATGAGTTGATTGCCGATACTGAGCCACACGGCCCGCTTGAGAGCCCGCGCTGGTTAGCGCCGGTAATGGTCGCTAACTTCTTAATCGGCCTCTTCTGGATCGTAATCTTCTATGTGACCCAGACTCGTTTCCCTATCCCAGATATCGGCGCTTGGAACATGATTATCGGCTTCTGCTTTATCGGGGTTGGATTCAGCCTCGCGACTAAATGGCGCTAGCCAATCTCGCCTGGATCAATGGCGAAGCGTCATCGACTGAGTAAATGGAGATAGAACTAACCTAATTCTCAGCGTTCTCACAGGTCATGGGGGCATTCTCAGCCTATGGCAACTGTTGAAAGTAAGGCCTCTCACCGCATCCTTGTAGTCGATGATGAAAAGAGCATCAGCGACCTTATTTCTACCAGCCTTCGCTTTGTTGGTTTTGAAGTTCGCACAGCAGCGACAGGTTCTGAAGCTCTAACTGTCGCCGAAGATTTTAAACCGCACGCAGTTGTCCTTGATGTGATGTTGCCCGATCTTGATGGTTTTGAAGTCTGTCGTCAATTGCGCAGTGAAGGTGTAAATATTGGAGTCTTGTTTTTAACTGCAAAAGATGGCATGGAAGATAAAGTTGCCGGATTAACAATTGGTGGCGATGATTATATGACCAAGCCATTTAGTTTGGAAGAGTTGGTTGCGCGCTTGCGCGCTCTGCTTCGCCGTATCGGGATTGTCGAAATAGATATTGACGACGAGAAAATTCACTTTGCCGATCTAGAGTTAAATGAAGCCACTCACGAGGTACATAGGGCAGGGCATCGATTGGAATTGTCCCCAACTGAATTTCAGTTACTGCGTTATCTATTAATTAACGCAGATCGTGTGGTTTCAAAATCTCAAATTTTAGATCACGTTTGGCAATATGACTTTAGGGGCGATGCTGGAATTGTTGAAACATATATATCTTATCTACGTAAAAAGGTTGATTCTTTTGATCCGCCATTGATCCATACCGTTCGAGGCGTCGGTTATCGTTTAAGATTGCCCGCCGCAAAGTAAATGATCAGCCCATTTTCAAATTGGAGCTTACTTAACCGGTTAACACTCGGCGTAGTTTTCCTTTCTGCAATGGGAGTTATTGCATCAGATGTTGCTGCACAAACACTGTTGCGCTCTTACTTAACAGAGCAGATGGACTCTGAATTAATCAACCTAGCTGGGGGTTCACTTGAGCGTGTAGAGCAAGCGGGTATCGCTTATGAAGCACGTGAAAATGTGGGGGACGGGCGCGGCCGACGTTCAGCACAGGTTCCCCTGCAACGTGTACCAACCTCAATTTCAGTTACTTTAATAGGTCCGGCTGGAATTGTTCTTGGACAAATTGGCGGTGATTTAAATCGAACTGAGATAACCAGTTACTTGCAGGCGATTACCCCAGAACAGGTAATCGAACGTGCCAATCGCCCCTTCACCATAGACACTCCGCAATCTGATTTTCGCGCAATCGCACAGCGGCTTCCTTCTGGATTAGGTACAGTCGTGGTCGCACAATCTTTTGAAGATATCGATCGCACTCTGCGTCGCCTTCAAGGTTTATTTATTTTAATTGGTTTAGTTATGATTTCATTTATCGCACTGGCATCTCGTAAGGTAATTACCGTTGGGCTTCGCCCGCTTGCAGCAGTTGAAGAAACAGCGGTACGAATCGCCGAAGGCGATTTAACCGCTCGCTTGCCCGATGTAAAACCAAATACCGAGGTCGGCCGGCTCGTAAATACTCTAAATACGATGTTGGGGCGCATTGAAGAATCTTTCGCAGCTCGTCTAGAAAGTGAGAGTAAGTTACGTCGATTTGTGGCAGATGCATCGCACGAACTGCGCACACCTATTACCGCTATACGCGGCTTTGCTGAATTACATCGCCAAGGCGCTGTCACTGGTGAAGAAAAGACTAAAGAGTTAATCGGACGGATAGAGAACGAATCAAAGCGTATGGGTTCACTCGTTGAAGATTTACTCTTGCTAGCTCGTCTTGATCAATCTCGCCAAATGAAGTCAGAGCCAGTAAATTTAAGTAAGTTAGTTTTAGATGCAGTTGAATCTGCCCGTGCCGCTGGTCCTAGCCATCCGGTGACTTTCAATCAC
>JBIJCP010000059.1:0-7109 GCA_044344635.1 Candidatus Planktophila sp.
CCGGAAGTTAAGCCTCTCAGCGTCGATGGTACTGCAAGGGTGACCTTGTGGGAGAGTAGAACGTCGCCGGACTTCTTTTATAAAAAGGGGCACTTTCACGAGTGCCCCTTTTTTATTTCTCAAAGGAAATGTCTCGTACACTTAGCAAAGAAGTTTGAAAAAAAATTTAAATAGAGGAGTTTGAAATGGATGAGAGAAAGCCGCCAAGAAACTCGGCGATTGGTAGTTCTTCACGTCCATCCAGTCGACCTACCACTGGTCGTCCCTCCTCTTCACGTCCTACATCCGGTCCAAATAAAGATCGCCGCCGTGAAGATCTACCAGCACGCGGTGGCTCGAGTGACCGCCGTGGTGCAACCCGCAATGTCAGCACAGGTCGTGAAGTCAGCGATCCACGCGGGTTTCGGGCCGCTCCGCAAGATCGTGATCAATCACGTATCCGCCCGCGCATCTTTGAGCCGGATATTCCTGATGATGTCACCGGAGAAGAGTTAGAGAAGAGCGTTCGCGCAGAGTTGTTGAGTTTGTCAGCAGAGAACGCAAAGGTAGTTGCGCGACATTTAGTTTGTATAAATATCCATATGGATTCTGATCCAGAACTCGCTCATAAACACGGTCTAGCTGCAGCGCACCACGCCGGGCGCCTTGCAGTTGTTCGCGAGAGCGCTGGATATGCGGCATATCGCGCCGGTCATTATGAGATCGCCTTAAAGGAATTACGCGCAGCGCATCGCATCTCGGGTGATGTTTCAATGTGGCCTGTGATGGCAGATTGTGAACGCGGTTTAGGAAGACCCTTAAAAGCCTTGAATTTGGCTGGTTCTGATGAGGTTAAGCGACTTGCCAAACCGGAAGAGATCGAGATGCGGATTGTTGCATCGGGTGCGCGCCGTGATCTTGGAGAGCTAGATGCAGCGGTAATTACTCTGACCTGTAAAGAGTTGAAGACTGAAAATGAAGAATGGGCGGTACGCCTGCGTTATGCATATGCCGATGCGCTAGCTGTAGCCGGTCGAAGAGATGAAGCGCGCGAATGGTTCGCTAAATGTGCCGCAATTGATCACGATGAGTTAACAGATGCGGCAGAGCGCGGGTAACTTTCCACAGGTGCGCATTATCGCAGCCCAATTTGTCAGAGTAGTCAGTAAAGATCTCCTCCTTAAATCTGCGCCGCCTTGGTGCAGCAAAATCTAAGGAGAAGTTATGGTTGCGAAGAACGGTAACGGTAAAGGAAGAGAGAAGGTCAGCCAGAAGGTAACCCAGAAGGAAGCGCAGGTTGATCTCTCACTAAATGATCTCCTACTGCGCGGTCGAGTATCTGCGCCAGCGACGGTAAAAGAGTTGCCGAGCGGCGATAAGGTCGTTGAGTTCCGTTTAATCATCTCGCGTCTCGACCGAGATGGCGTGGATACCCTGGACATAGCGGCCTGGAGCGGAAAGAGCCGAAAGACGGCGTTATTTCTCAAGAGCGATGAGTGGATTGAGGTAAGCGGTTCGGTGCATCGACGTTTTTGGCAGAGTCCTGCAGGCCTCGCCTCACGCTGGCAGATTGAGGCAGCGGAGATCTCGCGCCTGTAGAGCCTAAAGCGAGGGCTTTCTCATTTTTGGATAGGCTGAGCACATGTCAAAACCAGCAAACGATCTCTTCTCAACGCTTCGCACCTACATCAGCAAAGTTACTGAAGGTGAGCGAACTCCTGCAGAAGTTGCCGCTGCAGTTAACTCTTGGGCGCGCGAAAGCGCTGACGCCTTGAAAGCGAAGATCCACGAAGAGGTTGAAGCAAGCGTTGCCAAGATGGGATTTATTAAGCGCGATGAGTTCGATCGTTTAGCAGCGCAGGTAGCAGCGCTCAGCGGCAAAGCGCCGGTTAAGAGCACGGCGAAGAAGGCAGCTAAGAAAACGGTTAAGAAAGCAGCTAAGAAATGAGCGAGTTTAACAGAGAGGGAAAGAACGAGATCAATCTCGTTGAAGAAGTCAAAATAGAGCTGAACGATATTGATAACGCTGATTTGACTCAGCATTCAGCCCGCTTCGAAGCTCTGCATGGAAAATTGCAAGAGGCGCTTAACTCTATTGATGGTCTGTAGATTTAATTAAGTAGCTAGATAAATGAAGACGAGATTAGATGCAGAGCTAGTTCGCCGAGAGTTAGCGCGCTCTCGTGAACATGCTGCCGATTTAATCGAATCTCGATCTGTCCTGGTCTCTGGAATACCTGCCACCAAGCCGGCAACGCAGGTTGATGCTGAAACTTCTATAACTCTGCAAGGCGATCGCGATGATTTTGTCTCTCGTGGAGGTCACAAGTTAGCCGGCGCCTTAGATGTATTTGCTGATGTTCAAGTGGCAGGTCGCAACTGTTTAGATGCTGGTGCATCCACCGGAGGTTTTACAGATGTGCTGCTGCGCCGTGACGCTAAATTGGTAGTTGCAGTCGATGTTGGATACGGCCAACTGGCGTGGGAGTTACGTCAAGATCCGCGAGTAAAAATTCTTGATCGCACCAATATCAGACATTTAACCGGGGAGATGGTCGGAGAAGAGATCGATCTTGTCGTTGCAGATCTCTCATTTATCTCGCTCTCTCTAGTTCTGCCTGCGCTTGCTGCAGTTTCTAAGCCGAACGCAGATTTCGTTTTAATGGTTAAGCCACAATTTGAAGTCGGCCGTGAGAAGTTAGGCGCTGGCGGCGTTGTACGTGATCCCGCACTTCGCCGAGCTGCGGTATTAGATGTTGCTGAATCTGCCTACGACGTAGGACTAGGAACAATGGGTATCGCAGCATCTCCACTGCCGGGACCAGCCGGCAACGTTGAGTACTTCCTATGGTTGCGTCGAGGTGCGCCGGCAATCGATGAGAGCGCTGTTGATAGAGCGATAGCGATGGGACCAGCCTGATGCCACGTCATGCCATATTTGTAATAAATCCATCGCGCGCGGAAGCGGTCACAGCTGCCAAAGAGATCTCACAAATACTTTTGAAAGATGGTTTCACTTTATCTACGCCTTCAGATGTGAGTGTCCTTGGTATCTCCGAAGTAAGTTCAGAGTCGCTGGCTGCGGCGGAAGTTGTTGTTGTGCTTGGGGGAGACGGAACAATTCTGCGCGGTGCGGAGATCGCACGGATAAAAAGTATTCCTATCTTAGGTATTAATTTGGGGCATGTCGGGTTTTTAGCGGAAGTTGAAAAACCAACTCACGCGGAAATCGCAGCGAGTATCATCGCAAGAGGATATGTAACTGAAAATCGTATGGTTCTTAAGTATTCAGTGCTTCGAGAAGGTGTTCCTGTTTCAGATGGCTGGGCTTTAAATGAAGTCACCGTTGAGCGCGATGGTACGACAATGGTCGAACTCTTCGTCCAGATCGATAATCGTCCACTATCTCGTTGGGGCTGCGATGGGCTGATCTGCGCGACACCAACTGGTTCTACCGCATATGCATTTAGCGCAGGTGGACCAGTTCTTTGGCCAGAAATCGATGCGTTGGTTCTACTTCCAATTTCAGCGCACGCGCTCTTTGCGCGCCCAATGGTCGTATCTCCAACTTCTGAGATAGTTGTTGAGATTGAATCGTCGGAGGCGGTCTTATCTGGTGATTCGCTCAGGAAATTCGCGCTTAAAGCAGGCGATCAGGTACATATAAGTAAGGATGCTTCGGTAGTAAAACTGGCACACATTAAGCCAACGCTCTTTACAGATCGCCTGGTTGCGAAATTTAAACTGCCCGTTGAGGGTTGGCGCGGTGAGTGATCGTACCTATCTGCAAGAAATTTCGATTCGCAATCTCGGAATAATTGATCAATCAACTCTCGAGCTGGGCAGCGGTTTAAATGTCCTAACTGGCGAGACCGGCGCAGGTAAGACCATGATTTTAACTGCGCTCTCATTGGTACTTGGCGGCAAGAGCGATAGTTCACTGGTTAGAACCGGGACCGAGCGCTTAGTTGCCACGGCACAATTTAATCTTCCTAAAGTAAGTGCAGAGGTACAGGAGATCTCTGAGATCTCAGGGACAGATATTTCAGAAGGTTCTTTGATCTTAACCCGAACCGTAAATAGTGATGGAAAGAGTAAAGCGGTCGCAGGTGGAACTACTGTTCCAGCGACAACGTTGGCGAGTTTTGCAGATCACTTAATCGAAATTCATGGTCAGGCCGCAAATCATCAGATCGTTAAATCTGCTCGACAGCGTGAGCTACTTGATCGTTATGCAGGTTCAAAATTTGTAGATGCGCTAACTGCCTATCAAGCGGTTTTTCTCAGCTATAACGATTTAAAGGCGCGAATCAAAGCTGCCCTTGATAGCGCTAGTAAGCGTGATCGTGAAATTGCTGATTTAGAAGAATTTTTGAAGGGCTGGCAGAAACTCAAAGCGGTGCGGGGTGAATATGCCGAAACCACCAATCAGATTGCGCGTTTATCGAGTGTGGAAGATTTACGTGCGGCTAGCGCTGGAGCAACGCAAGCGCTCTCCGATGAAGGTGCGGGCGCTCTTACAGTTCTTGGTTCTGCGCGCAGGTTCTTGGATCTTGCGAAAGGTAAAGATGGAAAACTTGATGAAATTTCCTCAACAATTGCAGAAGGTTTCTATCTGATCGATGATGCTGCGCGTGAATTGAGCTCTTATCTGACCTCGTTGGAGGCAGATCCCGGAAAGCTTGATTCGCTACAAGCGCGTAAGGCTGAGATCAACGCCTTCTTGAAGAAGTATGGAAGTTCGATCGATGGCGATGAAGATTTAATTCTTCTTGCAGCGCGGGCTAAAGGAGCGAAAGAGGCAATCGCTGACTTAAATGGAGGCGAAGATCGAATCAAAGAGTTGCAATCACAACTTGCCGAAATCAAAAAGGAGCTAATTGATGGCGCTCGGACTTTGACCAGAGTTCGAGCGGAGGCTTCGCTTACGCTATCTAAGTTAGTTACTGCAGAAATAAATGCGCTAGCTATGCCGCATACTCAATTTTCCATCGCTATTACTTCACCAGATTACGCGGGTGCGTTGAAAGAATCAGATTTCACGAGCCTTGGTTGTGATGAAGTAGCGATGCAGATCCAAGGACACACAGGCGCACCTCTGATCGCTCTCGGTAAAGGCGCTAGCGGCGGAGAGATGTCGCGAATTATGTTGGCGCTGGAAGTTGTTCTGGCACAGACTCATCCAGTAGGTACATATATTTTTGATGAGGTAGATGCGGGAGTTGGCGGAAAGGCAGCGATTGAGGTCGGTCGACGTTTAGCGGCATTGGCCAAGCACACACAGGTAATAGTTGTGACACATCTACCGCAAGTTGCTGCGTGGGCAGATACTCACTTCGCAGTCAAGAAAAGTAACGATGGGTCTATCTCGCAATCAGATGTTATTAAGTTGGAAGATAAAGCGCGGATCGAGGAGATCGCCCGTATGCTCGCTGGCCTGGAAGGGTCAACTAGTGCGCAAGAACATGCGGTTGAACTCTTAGCGATGCGCGAGTCAATTTCTTAATAACTAACGCCTAATGATAGGTTTGTCTTCCATGGGCCAAGCGCATGTGACTAAGCATATTTTCGTAACTGGCGGAGTCGCCTCAAGTCTTGGCAAGGGCCTCACCGCGTCAAGTCTCGGTCGTTTACTTGTAGCCCGCGGAATTCGCGTGACAATGCAGAAGTTGGATCCTTACTTAAATGTGGATCCCGGGACTATGAACCCCTTTCAACACGGTGAAGTCTTTGTAACCGATGATGGCGCTGAGACAGATCTTGATATCGGCCATTACGAGAGATTTCTAGATCGCAACCTCTCTGGTTCGGCGAATGTGACCACAGGTCAGATTTACTCCAGAGTCATTGCCCGCGAACGACGCGGTGAGTACTTGGGAGAGACGGTTCAGGTAATCCCACACATTACCAATGAGATTAAAGAGCGAATGAATGCAGCCTCTTCGCCAGATGTTGATGTGGTTATCACTGAAATTGGTGGCACTGTTGGTGATATTGAATCTCAACCCTTTCTGGAAGCGGCGCGTCAGATGCGTCAAGAAGTTGGACGCGATAACGTCTTTTACTTACATATCTCGCTCGTTCCTTATATCGGTCCTTCAGGTGAGTTAAAGACAAAACCTACGCAACATTCAGTGGCTGCGTTGCGCAGCATTGGTATCGCTCCAGATGCAGTAGTCCTTCGCTCTGATCGGGAAATTCCAGTCGGAATTAAGAAGAAGATTTCGCTAATGTGCGACGTGGATGTGGAAGCTGTGGTCGCAGCTGTTGATGCGCCATCGATCTACGATATTCCGAAGGTTTTATTCGCCGAAGGTTTAGATGAATATGTAGTTCGCAGGCTCGCACTTGGTGGACACGAAGTTGTATGGGGAGAATGGGATGAGCTCTTACGGAAGGTGCACCATCCGAAGCATCAGGTGAAAGTTGCGCTAGTAGGTAAATATATCGATCTACCGGATGCCTATCTCTCTGTTTCAGAGGCGCTACGCGCTGGCGGTTTTGCAAATGATGCGAAGGTTTCTATTGTGTGGGTTCCAAGTGACGATTGCGAAAGTCAAGAAGGAGCAGCGCGCGCACTTTCAGAAGTAGATGCGATATGTGTTCCGGGTGGTTTTGGAGTTCGCGGAATTGAAGGAAAACTTGGCGCGCTTACATACGCGCGTGTTAACAAGGTTCCGACTTTAGGGCTCTGTTTAGGGTTGCAATGTATGGTGATTGAAGCAGCGCGCAATTTAGCGGGAATTAAAGATGCTAATTCTGCAGAATTTTCTCCAGAATCTGGCACGCATGTAATCTCAACCATGGATGATCAGAAGGCGATAGTTTCAGGCCAGGCTGATATGGGTGGAACAATGCGCCTAGGACTTTACAAGGCATCGCTTACTCCAGGCTCGATCGTGGCTAAGACTTATGGCGCAGTTGAAGTTTCAGAAAGACACCGTCATCGCTACGAAGTCAATAACGCCTACCGCGATCAAATTTCAAGTGCTGGTCTTTCTTTTTCAGGCTTCTTTAAAGAACGCGACCTGGTTGAGTTTGTAGAACTACCCATCGAGGTGCATCCTTACTACGTGGGAACTCAGGCCCATCCTGAACTTCGTTCTCGTCCAACACGAGCACATCCGCTC
>JBIJCP010000061.1:0-7101 GCA_044344635.1 Candidatus Planktophila sp.
AGGAATCTCTCAAAAGCTGAGCGCACTTGATCAAAAGGCGCGCCGGTCATAAATTAAAGGTTACTCGGGTTTGCGGCCTTGGCGCAGTAAGCCGAAGGTGACTGCATCTTCAAGTGCCATAGCCGATGCAGCGATCACGTTTTCGTGAACTCCAACTGTGTTCCATTCGCCTTTGCCGTCAGAAGTTTCAACCAGAACGCGAGTAACAGCGCCAGTACCAAGGCGACCTTCAAGGATGCGAACTTTATAGTCCGTGAGTTCCAGTTTTGATAACTCTGGATAAAGTTGAATCAACCCAGAGCGCAGCGCATTATCGAAGGCATTAACTGGTCCATTTCCGGAGCCAGTGCAGGAAATTTCTTTCCCTTGTGCAGTGACAGTAACTTCAGCTTTAGTGACAATGCTCTGATCTTGCGCGCGTTCTACTGTCGTCAACCAATGGTTGATCTTAAAGAATGACGGACGCTTGCCTGAAATCTCTTCGTGCATCAAGAGTTCAAATGAGGCATCTGCTGCTTCAAATGTAAATCCGCGCGCTTCCATCTCCTTTACGCGATCAACGATGCGACCCACTAGCTCGCGGTCTCCGCCGAGATCAACACCGAGCTCTTGTGATTTAAGTTCGATAGATGCTCGACCCGCCATATCCGAAACCAACATGCGCATATCGTTTCCGACAGATGCCGGCTCTTCGTGTTGATAGAGCGCGGAATCGACTTTAATGGCAGAAGCATGTAACCCTGCTTTATGGGCGAATGCAGAGAATCCAACGTATGGCTGACGACCAGAAGGTGCGATATTTGTAACTTCGGCAACCGCGTGTGAAATTCTAAATGATTCACGTAGTAAATTTGGTGGCAAGACCAACTGCTTCTTCTTTAACTCTAAATTGGCAATAATGGTTACGAGATCGGCATTTCCGGTTCGCTCACCGTAGCCATTTAAAGTTCCTTGAACATGTGTTGCACCTGCCGCAACTGCTGCCATTGAGTTGGCAACAGCGCAACCAGTGTCGTTGTGGCAGTGAATTCCTAAGCGAGCAGAAGTTGTAGTCAAAACATCGTGTACAACATCTGCAATTTCATCCGGCAACATTCCACCATTTGTGTCGCAGAGCGCGGCGACATCTGCCCCAGCCTCCATTGCTACGCGAATAACTTCGAGCGCATAGTCACGATTGGCACGATAACCATCAAAGAAGTGCTCAGCATCTAGAAAAACGCGTTGACCCTCTTGGCGAAGATGGAGAACGGATTCACGTACCATCGCTAAGTTCTCTTCCAGAGTTGTCTTTAGGGCAAGATCAACGTGGCGATCAAATGCTTTGGCAACCAAGGTAACAACTGGCGCACCACTATCGCGCAAGGCCCCGAGCAACACATCATCAGCGGCCTTAACATTTGGGCGACGTGTGGCACCAAATGCAACGAAGGTCGCATTTTTTAGCTTTAACTCTTTCTTAGCGAGTGCGAAGAATTCGGTATCTTTGGGATTAGCTCCAGGCCAACCACCTTCGATAAAGCCAACGCCTAGGTCATCTAAATGGCGGGCGATTATTAACTTATCGTGGACTGAAAGATTTAAACCCTCTTGCTGGGCACCATCGCGCAGAGTTGTGTCATAGATATGAAATGCATCTGATACTGGCATTAGATAACTCGCTTGACCCAGTTGTGCTTATCAGCAGTTGTTCCGTGTTGAATAGCAAGTAAGTGGTTGCGGATCTGCATGGTGATAGCACCTGGCTGCCCATCGCCAGTTACCCAAGTTCCCATAACGCTCTTGGCTTGGCCAACTGGAGAAACAACGGCTGCGGTACCGCAAGCGAAAATTTCAGTGATCTCACCATTTGTCACGCCATCGCGCCAATCATCTATGGAGAGCATTACTTCATCTGTCTTATAGCCCAGATCTTTGGCTGCAGATAGAATTGAGTCGCGAGTAATTCCAGGCAATAGCGTGCCAGTTAACTTGGGAGTCATGACCGTGGCGTCCGCGCCTTTACCCTTTACAAAGTAAAGGTTCATGCCGCCCATCTCTTCAATCCATTTGCGTTCTTTGGCATCAATCCAAACAACCTGATCGCAACCTTCTTTAGCGGCAGCTTTTTGAGCGATCAGCGATGCAGCGTAATTTCCACCGCACTTTGCCTCTCCGGTTCCGCCTTGTGCTGCACGGACATACTCGGTTGAGATCCATACAGATACCGCTTTAGATGGATCAAAGTAAGCACCTGCTGGTGTTGCAATGAGAATGTAAGTTGCTTTATTTGATGGACGAACTCCCAGCCCAACTTCGGTAGCGATCATAAATGGACGGATATAGAGAGATTCTCCAACTTTATTTGGAACCCACCCCGCATCCTGTTTAACAAGAGTTTCAACAGTTTCCAAAAATAAATCTTCTGGCATTTCGGGAAGAGCTAAGCGAGCTGCAGATTTAGCAAAACGACGCGCATTTGCTTCGGGGCGAAAGAGCGCTATGCCACCATCAGGTTGGCGATAGGCCTTCATTCCTTCGAAGATTTCTTGTCCATAGTGAAAAACTGCAGTCGCCGGATCAAGTGAAATTGGACCGTAAGGAATTAACTCCGGTTCAGCCCAACCACCATCTTGCGTCCACTCACAGATAACCATGTGATCTGTGTAGTACTTACCGAAGCCGCCCTCAGCCACCAAAGCATCGCGAACCGCGGCATCTTTCGCTTTTGGATTGAGGGTTATCTTCATTTTTACAGTAGCGCGACTAGCGCATCTCCAACTTCGGTAGTACTGCGCTTCTTATCCCCGCGAGCAAGTAAATCAGCAGATACAGCTGCTTCGATTTCACGAGCTGCTTCATCTAGACCCATGTGCTCAAGCAGCATCGCAACCGACATAACAGTTGCAGTTGGGTCAGCCAAGTTCTTGCCGGCGATATCTGGTGCTGAACCGTGTACTGGTTCAAACATTGATGGGAATTCGCGCGTTGGATTAATGTTGCCTGAGGCAGCAAGTCCGATTCCACCACAAATTGCCGCAGAAATATCGGTCAAGATATCTCCAAATAAGTTATCTGAAACGACAACATCGAAACGCTCTGGACTATTTACAAAGAACATAGCAGCGGCATCAACGTGTAGGTAATCAGTAGTTACTGATGGGAACTCTTTCGCAACTTCTTCAAAGGTGCGCGTCCAAAGGCTTCCGGAATGAACAAGAACATTGTTCTTATGCACCAGAGTTAGCTTTTTGCGGTCACGCTTTTCAGCGCGTGCAAAGGCGTCGCGAATCACTCGCTCTGCGCCGCGACGGGTGTTAAGTGATTCTTCAGTTGCAATTTCATTAGCAGTTCCAATGGCGAGTGCACCACCTGCGCCAGAATATGGTCCTTCAGTGCCTTCACGAATCACAATGAAATCGATCGGCGCTTTGGTGGCAAGTGGGCCTTTTACTCCAGCGCGCAGAAGAGCGGGACGTAAGTTCACATAGTGATCAAAAGCAAAGCGAAGTTTTAGAAGTAATCCGCGCTCAAGAACACCACTTGGAACAGTTGGATCTCCGACTGCACCGAGCAAGATGACATCTGACTTAGCTAACTCTGCCATTACAGAATCAGGAAGAACTTCACCAGTGCGATGCCAGTATTTAGCACCTAAGTCATAATCAGTCTTCTCAAAAGTTACGCCATGCTTTGCAGCGACTTTATCCAGAACGCGAAGGCCCTGTGAGACTACCTCTGGACCGATGCCATCTCCGGCTATCACTGCAAGATTAATCTTCTTCATTTTCTTCCTTCCCTAGTTAACTAACGTTACCGAACGGACTAAATGTGCTTGTGTCTCTTTGGCTACAGAGCTAACGATCGCATCTGAAACCGGTGAGTCAACGGTGATCGCCATAAGTGCATCTCCCCCAGCGCTAGCACGGGCTACCTGCATTCCAGCAATATTTATATTTGCCTTGCCAAGTGCGTTACCGACAGAACCGACTACACCAGGACGATCTGAATAACGCAGAAACAATAAGTTATCTGCTGGTGGAAGATCTAAATCAAAGCCATCAATGGCGATGATTTTCTCCACTTTACGAATTCCCATAAGCGTCCCATCGACAGTGATCGATTTACCATTACTTAACGCGCAATGGAGCGAGATCATGCTGCGATATTCGGGGCTGACTGGATCACTATCAGAAGTCGCAGTTAAGTTGCGCTCAGCAGCCAGTCCTGGAGCGTTCACATATGTGACATCTTCAGCGCCAGTTGCAAGCAACGCACCCTTAAGCGCGCTGACCGCCAAGATAGATGAGTCGTGTTCAGAGATATCTCCGCGCACATGAACATCGAGATTTGTTGGTAATTCACCAGCAATTGCGATCGCGATCTGTGCCATTTTCTCAACCAGTGGAAGTGATGGACGAATCTCTTCGTGGATCGCTCCGCCTTTAACATTTACCGCATCCGGAACAAGTTCTCCAGCAAGTGCTTTCCGAACCGAAACTGCAACGGCAATGCCAGCGCGTTCTTGCGCTTCATCGGTAGATGCACCTAGGTGTGGGGTGGCAACAACTTGATCGAGCTGGAAGAGCGGCGAATCGGTGCAAGGTTCGGTTACATAAACATCGAGACCAGCTCCTGCCACGCGACCTTCTACGATCGCGTCGTAAAGTGCCGCCTCATCTAGAACTCCACCTCGAGCTGCGTTGATAATGCGAACTGAAGGCTTAACCTTCTTTAACGCTTCAACGCCGATTAAGTTGGCTGTCTCTTTTGTCTTTGGTAAGTGAATCGTGATGAAATCACTTTGCTTTAACAAGGTATCTAGATCTACTAACTCAACACCCAACTGTGCAGCACGCGCAGGTTGAAGGTATGGATCGTAAGCAACAACGTTCATTCCGAAGGCTTGCATGCGATGGGCAACAAGTTGACCAATGCGACCGAAGCCTACGATTCCAAGCGTTTTCTCAAATAGTTCAGCGCCTGTGTATTTGGAGCGTGCCCACTTGCCGTTGCGAAGTGCCGCGTGAGCAGGAGAAATAAAACGAGCAGAGGCAAGCAATAGCGAAATAGCTAGCTCGGCCGCAGAAACGATATTTGATGTAGGCGCGTTAACGACCATAACTCCAGCGGTTGTCGCTGCTGGAATATCTACGTTATCTAAACCAACACCTGCACGAGCAATTACCTTTAAGCCCTTTGCAGCAGCGATCGCTTCAGCATCCATCTTCGTTGCAGAACGAATCAAGACTGCATCAACGCCTTTAGCGAGTGCGGCAAGTAATTGACCGCGGTCTGCGCCATCGCAATTGCGTACTTCAAAATCAGGACCCAACGCCTCAAGCGTCGCCGGACTTAACTCTTCAGCAATTAATACAACAGGTTTACCCACGCGATGCGCTGCCTTCTTTGTAATCATCTTTATTGGAAGTCTTTATCCAGCTAAACATCTTACGAAGTTCGCGGCCGGTGCCTTCAATTGGATGCGCTTCGCCCTTTGCGCGAAGTGACTTGAACTCAGGCGCGCCTGCATCTTGATCATCGATAAAGCGCTTAGCAAATGCTCCAGATTGAATGTCAGCTAGAACTTCCTTCATTCTAACTTTCACGCTTGGATCAATAACACGTGGGCCTGAAACATAATCACCATATTCAGCAGTGTCAGATACTGACCAGCGCTGCTTTGCGATTCCGCCTTCAAACATTAAGTCAACGATCAACTTAAGTTCGTGCAAGCACTCGAAGTATGCAACTTCTGGTTGGTAGCCGGCTTCGATGAGAGTTTCAAAGCCGTACATAACCAGCTGTGATGCGCCACCACAAAGAACTGACTGTTCTCCAAATAGATCTGTTTCAGTCTCTTCAGTAAAGGTCGTCAAGATTCCGCCAGCGCGAAGTCCGCCGATCGCCTTGCCGTATGAAAGTGTTAGTGGCCAAGCCTTGCCAGTTGCATCTTGTTCAACAGCGACAATAACTGGAACACCACGTCCGCCAGCGTATTCGCGACGAACGATATGACCTGGACCCTTAGGCGCAACCATACAAACATCAACATTTGCTGCTGGCTTGATGTAACCGAAGCGAATATTAAATCCGTGTCCGAAGAAGAGCGCGTCACCATCTTTGAGGTTCGGCAAAATTTCAGCTGTGTATACGTGGCGCTGTAAGTGATCTGGTACCAAGATCATGATTACCGTCGCTTCTTTAACTGCTTCAGCAACGGATACAACGCGTAAACCTTCAGCTTCCGCCTTGGCGCGAGATGCAGAGCCTTCCTTTAACCCGACTCGTACATCTACACCAGAGTCGCGCAGATTAAGTGCATGCGCATGGCCCTGTGAGCCGTAGCCGATGATCGCGACTTTGCGTGCTTGGATGATTGATAGATCTGCATCTTCTTCGTGATACATCGTTGCCACGGTATTTCTCCCTTAGTTTAGTTTTTGAGTAGTTTTAGTTCTGATAGTCAGGCTGGGTGTCGTGCTTGGTATTGCTGATTGCACCTTCGAGAACTTCTTCGATACGGATCACATTAATCAACTTATCTAGCTGAGCAATTACTTGTTCCAGGGAATGACCTTCGACGCTAACTTCGATGATCATTTTGGAAATCTTGGAATTCTCGGTTGGGCCGACGACAAGTGAATCAATGTTGTAGGTTCGTCGCGCAAATAGCCCAGCAATGCGGGCTAACACGCCTGGTTCGTTTTCAACGAGAACTTCTAGTTTATGAATAGCCATTAGAGCTCCTGTGAATCCCAGTCAGGCGCAGTTGCGCGCGCGATCATGATTTCATCATTAGATGTTCCTGCAGCAACCATCGGCCAAACCATCGCATCACGATGAACTCGGAAGTCAACCACGACCGGTTGGTCATTGATAGACATTGCTTTTTCGATAGTTGCATCAACATCTGCTGCACTCTCGCAAGAAAGTCCAATGCAACCCATTGCTTCAGCAAGCATTGGAAAGTTCGGGACGCGCTTAGATTCCAAACTGGTATTTGAGTAACGGCTGTCATAGAACAAGGTCTGCCATTGGCGGACCATTCCCAAACTTTCATTGTTGATAATTGCAACCTTGATTGGAATATTGTTTAGCGCACAAGTAACTAGCTCTTGA
>JBIJCP010000066.1:0-6629 GCA_044344635.1 Candidatus Planktophila sp.
CGCATCGAGTGAGAAAGCCGATTTGCGCAATCGCTATCGCTTTGAAAGGCGCGAAAGATATCTAGATCACTCTTTTGCTCACCTTGCTAGCTCACTTGAATTTACAAAAGCATCACATATCGCAACATATATCTCTTACGGGGATGAACCAAGCACTTCGGATTTGAATACTGCGCTCTTAAAGAGCGGAAAGGTTCTGTATCTTCCAAGAATTGTTGGCAAAGAACTCGAATGGGTGCAATGGCAAGGTGGCGTTGATCAGTTAACTCCCAGTAAATTCTCTAAGAAAATATTAGAACCTGTCGGAGCAGCGCTTTCAGATCTGACACAGATTGAATTGATTATCGTTCCTGCCCTTCGCATTGATCGCTCTGGTTACAGGTTAGGTCAAGGAGGTGGATTTTACGATCGCACACTTTCTAAGTTAAGCGCTTGGAGCATCGGGTTGATCCACCCAGATGAAATTTCTAGCGAAGATTTACCGCGCGAAGATTTCGATATTCGCCTCAGCGCCGCCGCAACACCTAACTGAGTGTTGCGTTTCAAAAATTAACTCGCTGGAAGATTTCGCGCCATCACGATTCGTTGAATTTGATTTGTACCTTCATAAATTTGTGTAAGTTTGGCATCACGCATCATGCGCTCTACTGGATAGTCCGAGACATACCCATAGCCACCTAAAACTTGTACAGCGTCTTGAGTCACTTTCATTGCAACATCGCTAGCAAAGGTTTTACTTGCTGCCGAGAAGAATTTCAGATCTTTATCGCCTCGCTCGCTCCGTGCGGCTGCGGCGTAAGTTAACTGGCGGGCGGCTTCGATATTCATCGCCATATCTGCCAACATAAACTGAACTCCTTGAAAATCAAAAATTTCCTTGCCAAATTGTTTCCGCTCGTGTGAATATTTAGCAGCAACATCCAGCGCACCTTGGGCAATTCCTAAAGCTTGCGCGGCGATTGTGATGCGGGTGTGATCAAGGGTATCCATAGCAAGTGCAAAACCTGCACCGACTTCACTGATTCGACGATCATCGCCGATAGTCACGTTATCGAAATAAACTTCCCGTGTTGGTGAGCCACGAAATCCCATCTTCTTTTCAGGTGCACCAAATGAAACGCCGGCGTCAGATTTCTCAACTATAAATGCAGTAATTCCTTTAGAGCCTTTGCTTGGATCAGTTTGGGCAATGACGGTATAAAACTCAGAGATTCCCGCATTTGAAATCCACTTTTTACTTCCATTTATAACCCAGCTATCACCACTGCGCTCTGCCTTTGTCTTCAACGCAGAAGCATCAGATCCAGCTTCTGATTCAGAGAGGCAGTATGAGAAACCGCTTCCCTTGGCAAGTTGTGGCAACCAACGTTCTTTCTGCTCTTTACTTCCACTTAACATTAAAGGAAGTGATCCAAGTTTATTAACAGCCGGGATCAACGATGACGATGCGCAAACTCGCGCAACTTCTTCGATGATTATCACTGTAGCCAGCGCATCTGCACCTTCGCCACCGAATTCAGTTGGGACGTGGGCAGCGCTTAGCCCTGATTTTAGAAGCGCATCAGCAGCTTCTTGTGGAAAGCGATGGTCTTCATCGACTGCAGCAGCGTGTGGTGCTATCTCATTTTCGGCAAGTGCGCGCACACTGGCGCGCAAATCGTTGTACTCAGAAGGCAGCGCATATAGTTCGTTAGTCGTCATTTTTTCTCTTCCGCATCCTTAGCCGCCAATGAAGCTAGGTACGCATTATATTGAGCAAGTTCATCGGGTTCACCCATAGCCGCTAGGCGCGCTTCGTTTCGGTCAATACGCTTGGTTTCCTTTTTATCATCGCGCATCCACTGGATGAAGGTCGCAATTAGCGCCAGCAAAATTGGTATTTCGCCCATCGCCCAAGCAATAGATCCACCCGCCCGTTGATCTGCAAGTAGATCTAGATTCCAAGGAGTTTGCAGCGAAGCAAAATAACCCTGATCAATAAGTGTCGAACTAGATAGCAACGCAACCGCAAAGAAGGCGTGGATACTCATCGCCGCAAGGAGGATAACTATCCGCACAATATGGGGCACTTTTCTTGGGTTGGGATCAATTCCAATAATTACGTGAAAGAAGAGAATGCCGGCCAAGAGAAAGTGAACGTTCATTAATAAATGACCAAGATGCGATTGCATCATATCTCCGAAAAGCGGCGTCATATAAAGTGCGAAGAGTGATCCGTCAAAGATAGCCAGAGCGATTATCGGGTTGGTAAAAATCCCAGCAGGCCTGGAATGTAAGAGCGCAATCAAAGTGCCACGGACACCGCGTTCTTCTTGGGTGCGTCCCTGAGGCAGAGTGCGTAGCGCTAAAGTAATTGGTGCTCCCAGAACAATTCCGATTGGTGCAATCATGCCAAGTGCCATATGAGCAATCATGTGATATTCAAAAGAGAATTTTGCGTAAACAGCTAAGCCACCACTTGTTGCATAATCAATAAAGCTGATTCCGATTGCGAATGCGACAGTGCGTCCAACTGGCCATTTATCCCCGCGTCGCGACAATATAACTACTCCTCTTATGTAAAGTGCTACTGCAGCGACTAGCACTCCGATCATCAGCGCATCTGGATCATAAAGGGAAATTAAGCGCCATAGATTTGGTGGAGGCGGGGTTGCAACTCCTGCAATTGCCAATCCTGGATCTAAAATTGTGCTCTCTTCGCGCAACGGCGGTTCCATATTAGATAGACGAGAACCAACCAATACCGTGCCAAGCATTATCATCACTTCTACAAAAATCAAGCGACTTAGATTTGGCAGACTAATCTGCCACTTGCCAGAAAGATATCTGCGGTTAAGAAAACCAAAATAGATCAGCACTGAAGTGATGACAACTTTAAGTATGACTAAGCGGGCATAGTCTGAACTCCAAGCGCTTTGAAAGTTGAGTCTGGCCCAGGCATTTGCAACGCCACTGGCAACAACTGCAATAACTGACCAGAGCGCTAGCGCGCTAAAGCGAGGCAGGGCGAGTGCGCGATCGGCGGCAGAAAGCGCTGCGATCGCGATCAGACCACCAACCCAGAAAGTAAGCGCAACTACGTGCACAATCAAAGAGCCGATGGCTAGAGCATGTGAACCGCTGGAGGCGGAGTGGCTAGAAAATATTGGTGCGATGACTGCGATGAAAGATAGAAGCAAAAGAGCATTGGCTGCTGCCACGGTTCGTATAAGTAAAACAATTAAAGAGATAATTAGCGCTAAAGAAAATTGCACAAACATATATCGGCCAAGTTCAATCTGAGAGATAAATGACCGTACCGAATTTGGATCTAGAGCGTCGGTTATTGAAGTACCTAAAATATTTGCCAGGGTAGCCAAAATATTTATCCCCTGACCAAGTACCCAAACAAGTGATGCTGCGGCTGCTGCCTTTCGAAGTGCTTTTGCCGATTTGGATAACTTGCCAGCGTCGTCGAGCAAGAAGAATGCCATTGCCAATAAAAAGCCAATCGTCGCAAAACTTGCGACAAGTGAAATGAACTTTCCTGCTGTGGTCAACGAAACGATAAGTGGACCAGCAGAATTAAGTTCTGCCGCCAGAAAGGTCATCGCTCTTTAAAGATCTTTCGTGCGTAAAGTGCCAGCGAAACTAGAACTACAAAAGAGACCACCAGCAATCCGATTACAAAGAGATTGGTTCCGAAATCACTGCCTTCAGCTTTCGCCGGAGTCGCAGGTATTACTTCTTCTGGTGTTGATGTCGATGGTGTTGATATTGATGGCGTTGAGAATTTAAAAATAAATGAACCATCTAGTGGAGAATCGATTTCAGAGATTATGTTGTAGCTGACTTTGTACACACCTGATTCAGTAATCTCTTTCATTCCAACAATAATTTCATTACCTGCCACGGTGAGGGTTCCGTCATCGACGCGGCGACCAGCTGGATCAGTAACGGTAATTTCATTTCCCATATCCATTGGCATAACTTCTACCGTAATTGTGACCGCACTTGGTGCAACCTTTAACGTTGCACCGGCGATTGGAGAAGTGGCGACGAGTGAATTAGCCAAGGCGGGCCCTGTCATAAATACAGATATGCCAATTACGCCAATAAGTGCCGCAAGACGCTTCACTTTAAACCTGCCTTCGCTGCGAGAGTGGTCTCAATTCGCCTCTATAGTCTCACTTCCTTAGACTTATCCACTAGCCCCCAGATATGTGATTTAGGAAAGGAGTGAGCACAAGTGCCTACCTATCAATACCAATGTTCGGCCTGCGAACACGCCTTTGAAGCGTTTCAAAGCTTTTCTGAAAATCCACTGACTGTTTGCCCCGAATGTAAGGGCGAGGTTAAGAAAGTTTATTCGGCAGTCGGAGTCGTATTTAAAGGATCGGGTTTTTATAAAACTGATTCAGTGGCAAAACCTGCAACCCCAGCTAAACCTGCAACCCCAGCAACGCCAGCAAAATCTGAATAATTAATCCTCGTGATGGGGCGGCTTATCCGCTTTGATATCTTCATCACGTTTTAGATCAATATCCTCACGCGGATCTCGTTCATCTTCGGTTATCGCTGGGAATAATTCGCTCATAATAATCCCATAGTACATACTTACGTGGTGTTTATGCGACTTGGATCATTTATTGTTCGCCGCCGCAAGAGCGTATTGATCACTTACATCATCGCAATTCTTATAGCAGGTGCGATTGGCTCACTCTCCTTTAACCGCCTTGATTCTGGTGGATATTCAGATCTCAATTCGGAATCTGCTAAGGCCGCTGGATACATAACCGATACCTTCAAGGTTCAAGACCCGGTTGCAATTCTTGTCGTCGATGCGGGTTCACGTTCTGTTGATGACCCAAACGTGGTGAGTGAAGCGAGATCTTTAGAAAGAGAAGTTGCAGGTACAAAAGGAATTAGTCGAACGCTCTCTTATTGGTCAACTGGCGGGGCGCCTAACCTGGCTTCATCTGATCGTAAAGCTGCCTTTCTCTTTATCTATGCCGATATCGAAAATTTTGATTTTGAAGGGTATGGGGCGGTAGGCAAAACCATCTCTGAAAATTTCGACGGTAGATATAAATCACTTGAGGTTTATGCCGGAGGTGGAGCAGTCGTCACAAATGCGATTAACTCCAAGATTAAGACTGACCTTTTATTAGCTGAAGGAATAGCAATTCCATTTACCTTTATCTTGCTCGCCTTTGTATTCGGCGCACTCGTTGCATCAGCTATGCCACTTGTTGTTGGCGTTGGCGCAATTCTCGGCTCCTTCTTCCTCACATATCTACTTACACAAGTAACTGATGTGAGCGTATTTGCCCTTAATCTCATTACCGGGTTGGGCTTAGGCCTCGGTATTGATTACGCGCTTCTTATAGTAAATCGCTTCCGAGAAGAGATGCACAACGGAAAGAGCATCGAAGAAAGCGCCATTATCACTGTAGGCACAGCGGGCAAAACAGTCTTCTATTCTGGTCTGACGGTAATGGTCACACTCAGCGCGCTCTTACTCTTTCCACTCAACTTCCTTAAATCTTTTGGATATGCCGGTGTAATCGTCACTCTCTTTGCAATCTTTGGCGCGCTGATTCCGCTACCTGCACTTCTGGCGATCTTAGGAAAGCGCGTTAATAAAGGTGTTATTCGCAAAGGCGGACTTACGCCGAGAGAAGATGGGCGTTGGGCAAAAACTGCGCGCACAGTTATGGCGCGTCCAATTCCAATAGTCGTAGGCTCACTTGCTCTACTCGCTGTTATGGCAATGCCAATTGTAAATATTGCCTTCGCACAAGTTGATTCGCGAGTACTGCCAGCATCTGATCGTGCAGCAATTAGTTCTCAGGTAATTGAAGATCGATTCGCAAGTTTTGAAGGTAGCCCAATCGAAGTAATTCTCCCCGATGGCGCAGGTCGTGAAAGTTCTCTCAACTCATTTTTAGCACAGGCGAAATCCGTAGATGGAATTACTCGTGTGGGTGAGCTTGAGTACTCTGGAAAAGATATCCGGGTACAAGTTATCCCTGGTACAAGTTCAAGATCACTTGATGCCGAAAGACTGATCAAAGAGTTACGTGCACTTGATAAACCTGATGGCCTGCTCATCGGTGGAGTTGCAGCTGACTTCACTGATTCGCAAGGTGGCATCGCTCGAACGCTTCCATGGGCACTTGGTTGGGTGGGCTTTGCTGTCTTCATTCTCATATTTGTTTTTACCGGATCCATAATCTTGCCGATTAAGGCAGTTCTTCTCAATGGCTTATCTCTCGTTGCCACACTGGGTGTCATCACCTGGATTTTCATTGATGGAAATCTCAAGTGGCTCGTCGGTGATTTCACAGTTACCGGCACTTTAGATACCGGCTCGGTAATTTTGGTAGCAGTTGTTGTCTTTGGTCTATCAATGGATTACGAACTCTTCTTACTTTCACGCATTCGTGAAGAGCATCTCGCCGGAAAATCAAATGTTGAAGCAGTTGCAGTAGGACTGCAGCGCTCTGCTCGCATTATTACCGCAGCAGCACTTCTGCTGGCAGTTGTCTTCGCCGCCTTTATGACAAGTGGAGTCACATCTATCAAAATGCTCGGCTTCGGAGTCGCTTTTGCAGTCCTTCTGGATGCAACTCTCATTCGCGCACTTC
>JBIJCP010000062.1:0-6957 GCA_044344635.1 Candidatus Planktophila sp.
TGATGGCTGCAACAGCGCTCTCACTCTCTGTAATGCCGGCGCAAGCAATTTCGCCGCGTTCAGAGATTGGCGTCACTTCAAGCTCAATCAAACTCGGCATCACCTTGCCAATGACAGGCTCAGCAAGCGCTGGCTATAAAGAACTACCAGCTGCGATGAAGGCATATTTTGATTATGTCAACGCAAATGGTGGAGTGCATGGTCGCAAGATCAACTTGCTGGTAAAGAACGATGGTTACTTGCCAAAGCAATCAATTCAGATGACTCAGGATCTACTGAAAGCGAATACCTTCGCAGTTATCGGAGCTCTTGGAACAGCAAATAATAAAGCTGTTGCATCTGCGGTAAACCTCGGTCGCCGTGGTGTTCCAAGCCTCTTTGTTAATACTGGATTTAGTGGATTTGCTGACCGTAAAACTTACCCAACTTCAAATATGATTTTGCCTTCTTACATTATGGAAGCAAAGATGATTGGTAAGTATGTAAATGAGACATTCCCGGGAAAGAAAGCTTGTTTGCTCTACCAGGATGATGACTTCGGTGATGATGCACTTGTAGGTTTTGATAAGGCATACGGCAATCTTGACTTCGCAGTCAAAGTTGCTTACCCATCACTTTCTCAAGGTGTAACTGGAGTTCCAGATTCTTGGATCACTAAGTTCGTCGCCGGCAAATGTGAAGTTCAAGTTGTCTTCGGTGTAGCAACCGCAACTTTATTCACCGTCCTAGCAGCTGCGAAGGCGCAATATGCACCTAAGTGGGTTCTTGGATCAGTCGGTGCAGATATTGGATCAGTTAACCCAGCGACAATTCCTTACATCATTGGCGCAACTTCAATGTCATTCCTGCCATCAATTGTTGATCCAAAGGATGAATATATTGAACTCTTTAAGGAGATCCACGCTAAATACAACTCAAGGGCAAAGTTTACTAGCTGGGCGCTTATTGGTATGAACACAGCATTTGTTACTGTTCAGGCCCTACAAGCAGCAGGTAAGAACTTAACTCGCAAGGGACTTCTTGCAGCTTTTGACAACAACGGTTCCAAGTTTGCAAGCGCTGGATTAGTTCCTCTGAACTACTCAAAGACAAGCAGCGTTGGATACAACGGATACTGGTTCGGAACATTTAATCGCTCCGGTGATCTTGTTCCAAACGCCTCATTCACATACGAGCCTTATACAACAGATTCAGGTACTGGCCCAGTTGTGAAGTCAACTTATGTTCGTCCAAAGATGCCTGCGAAGGGATTGCCTAACTAATGAGAATTACATCGTTTAAATCACGCGCATTCGCGCTAGTTTCAACAGTAGCGTTGCTTGCAACGCTGGTAGTTGCATCACCAGCTAACGCTGCGGCAACTGGCCCAACTTGTGATGGCGCAACGCCAGTACAGACCTGTACAGGTACAACATCTGATGGCGCTCTATACAAGATGGTTGTCCCTGCCACATTCAATGGCACAGTAACCATCTGGTCACACGGATTTGGTGGAAACACCACTATCCCTGGATACTTCTCAGTTGATTCATCTGCACAGCTAGCTCCTAATGGCCCTGGCCAAAATGGTGGAAGCCCTGAGTTAATTAAGTACCTAACCGATCAGGGCGTTGCCCTTATGGGTTCTGGTTTCAGCACTCAAGGATGGAATCTCGATGAAGCGGTAAAGACCAACGCTGAGTTAGTAGGTATCTTCAAGACTAAATTCACAACAACCAAGAAGGTTGTGGCTTGGGGTTATTCAATGGGTGGCGGAATTACCCAGGCATTTGCCGAGAAGAACCCAGAGCTACTTGCATCTGCTGCGGTTATGAACCCAGTTGATTCATTTAACTCTCAGACCAAATACTTCATTGACCTGCTTTGGTTGATGAAGACTTGGTTCGATCCATCAATTAAGTTAACTGGTTATGCTCCAGGATTTGCTGGTGATATGCAGATGTTGCAAGATCTCGGCAAGTACACTGCAATCTTGACCTCTCTGAAGGCCAGCGTTGCATCAGGTGCTTGGCCTACAACATCTAGCGCATCGGCTAAAGCGCTCCAGGCAGCAGGAATTCCATCTCGCAGCGCGCTCTTGATGATCGGTCTCTTGGCCGGAGTCAGCACCCAGAGCACATCATTTGATGGCATCGCAGGACCTAATACTGCGCAAGCAACTGCCTGGCCGCTAGCAATTGCACCAGCACTTGCAACGCTAGAAAATATCGCAGGAGTTCTGGGATATTCACTACTCGGTGCGCGTGATCTGGAAGCGAAGTTGGGTGGAATCTGGAATGATAATCAAAAGACTGATTACTCAAAACAGCTAAGCGGTGAAGATCGCACCGTTCATAACGCAGGCCTTAGCGGCAACACGGCTATTGCTGGAATGTTGTCAACGCTAAATCCACTAAACCCAGATGCGCCACGCATCAAGGGTGATGCGGCGGCAATGGCAAAGGCTGCAACTCTCTATCAAAACACTGGCAAGATTAAAGTCCCAACAGTGATGATGATCGGGCAACACGATCCAGTAGAACCTGCTGGAATCGTTCAGCGAATCTCTGATTTATATGAAGAAGAGTTCGCTGCTACAAAGGAAGCCGCTATCAAAGCAGCTCAAAAGAGCGGCATATACAAGACTCCAGCGCGTAAGTTGCAAGTTCTTTGGAGCGTAACTCCAAGTACTTGGTCTAAGTTTGACGCCGCCGGACTACCTATTTCATTGACAAATACACCAGGTACCGGTCACACCAACTTCACAATGGCTCAATACAAGCTCGTAATCGATACTGCACTTGCTGCAGCCGAGAACGGTGACTTGCCTTGGAACGCTGCGCAGTTATCAAAGGTGCGTAAGGCAAAAGGCCTTGCGATCGATCGCAACACCTTGTACCCATGGATGAAGCACTACAACCAGTAATTTATAGGTTGTAGAAAAGATCCTACGAAACAGGGGTCGCGCGCCAGCGCGGCCCCTGTTTCTTTTCTCTCAAAAGTGAATCAGAAGTTAACTAGTACCCTTAAGCCTTATGAAGATCGCATCAGCGCAAGAGATGTTCGATCTTGGCAAAAAAATTGGCGCTCAACTTCGCGCTGGTGATCTCATTCTGCTCAATGGCCCACTCGGTGCCGGCAAGACTGTGCTGGTTCAGGGAATCGGTGCAGCCTTGGGCTTTACCGATGTCACATCTCCAACTTTCGTTATTTCACGTATCCATAAAGGTGCGCTCTCGCTTATTCATGTTGATGCATATCGTTTATTAGAAAGCGGTAAAGCCGCTCTTTACCTAGATGATTTAGATCTCGACTCCGCAAGCGAAAGTGCGGTCACCGTTATTGAATGGGGCGGAGCAGAATCTGCTCGCTTATCTGATGAGCGGCTGGAAATTGATATCGATCGTAGCGCTGAAGAGCGTGTAATAACTTGGCGCGCCATCGGAGCGCGTTGGGCAGAGTTGCGGCTATGACGATTTCGCTAGCGATAGATACCGCCACTTCTCGCACAATTGTTGGGATTATCCAAGGCGAGAAAGTCTTATTTGAAGAGTTTCACGAAGGCGCAACCGAGCATGGTTTTGCAATTACTGAACTAGTAAGTAAAGCGTTAAAGGTTTGCCCACAACCAGATCAAGTTGTCGTCGGTATGGGCCCTGGACCATTTACGGGTCTTCGCGTTGGGATCACCTTTGCACAAACCTTTGCACTGGCTCGCAAGATTCCGGTTATTGGAATTTGCTCGCTCGATGCGATTGAAGTTGACCAAAGTCAGTACACCGTGGCGATAGATGCGCGGCGTAAAGAGATTTACTGGGCCAGTTATAAAGATGGCCTTCGTGTTTCAGGGCCGGAGGTAAGTAAACCTGCTGAAGTTGAAAACTTTATTATTGATCAGTATCCCAACTTACAAAAGTTGGTTGCGTTAAGTACTTTGCAGAACATCACTGAGCCTATGTACCTGCGCCGCCCTGATGCGGTGCCGACGGCGGAGCGCTCATGATTTCTTATCGCGCGGCGATTCAACTCGATCTTCCAGTCTTAGTATCAATGGAGCGGGTGCTCTTTGCTGATTCGCCATGGTCGATGGGCCAATTTAAGGAAGAGTTTAAAGGCGTTCCGAATTCACGCTATTTCATTGTCGCCACCAATAGCGAAGATCAAATCATCGGTTATGCCGGGGTATTAGTTGTGGCACCTGGCGTAGAAGCCGATATTTTAACGGTGGGCGTTCTGCCGGAATATGCACGACAAGGCGTTGCTACTTACTTTATGGGCGAAGTAGAAAAGTGGGCGGTTTCTAAAGAAGCGCCAGCGATGATGCTGGAAGTTGGAACAGAAAACACCGCGGCGATCGCGTTATATAAAAAGTTGGGATATCAAAATATTTCAACGCGTATAGGTTATTACGGCCCTGGGCTAGATGCCTTTGTGATGCGTAAGGAGCTCACTTCATGAGCGAGCCAATTGTTCTAGGAATCGAAACATCTTGCGATGAAACCGCGATCGGAATCGTCCGTGGGCGAAAGCTGCTGGCAAATGTGATCGCATCTAGCGTTGAAGAACATGCGCGCTTTGGGGGAGTTGTTCCGGAGATCGCTAGCCGCGCACATCTGGAAGCGATCTTGCCGAGCATTGAAAAAGCGGTGCGCGATGCAGGTATCTCACTACAGGATGTTGATGCAGTCGCTGTTACCGCTGGCCCTGGTTTGGTCGGTGCGCTCTTAGTCGGTGTGGCATCAGCAAGTGGGTTAGCGATCGGACTTGGTAAACCTTTATATGGTGTTAATCATTTAGCCGCACACATTAGCGTTGATTACTTAATGCACGATCTGCCAACTGATCCAACAATTGCGCTATTAGTCAGCGGCGGACATTCCTCGCTCTTGCAAGTAGATGACATCACATCATCTATCACCAAACTCGGTGCAACTATGGATGATGCGGCCGGGGAAGCTTTCGATAAAATCGCACGCGTGATGGGGCTCGGTTTTCCGGGCGGACCAGCAATTGATCAATCAGCGCAATCTGGTTCTCCCACTGCAATTGATTTTCCGCGTGGCTTAACAACAAGTAACGATTGGGCCACACGTCCATATGATTTTTCATTCTCTGGGTTAAAGACGGCCGTTGCCCGATATCTAGAAAGTACGCCGGATTATAAAAAGGGCGATGTCGCCGCTTCATTCCAAGAATCAATCGTTGATGTCTTGCTGCAGAAATCACTTGCGGCATGTAAGGCCACGGGTATCGATTCCTTGGTGATCGCCGGTGGGGTGGCTGCTAACTCGAGACTTCGTTTTCTAGCCGAAGAGCGCTGCGCAAAGGCTGGGGTAAGGCTGCGGATCCCAAGCCCGGCGCTCTGCACCGATAATGGGGCGATGGTCGCCGCCCTGGGCGCTCTGATGGTCGCCGCAGGGCGCAAACCTGGCCCACAGGCCTTTGACGCCGATTCTGCACTGCCCGTGGAGCGCGTAGCCCTCTAACTCCTCAATTTGCTGGTCGGAATATCCACCCGTAGGCTAGGTGTTAGCACTCTGGGCCTGAGTCTGCTAATTGCTGCAGATCTAGCCAAAGAGGAAGTTTTAACCCGATTAACTGAGAAGAAAACTAGATAAAAGGAGCACCACCATGGCAGTAGCCATTAAGCCACTCGAAGATCGCATCGTCGTAAAGGCCTCAGAGGCCGAGACAACCACAGCTTCAGGTCTTGTTATCCCTGACACTGCAAAAGAGAAGCCACAGGAAGGCAAAGTCGTTGCCGTAGGTCCTGGTCGTTTCGATGACGGCGTTCGCGTTCCTATGGATGTCAAGGTCGGCGACATTGTTCTCTACAGCAAGTACGGCGGAACTGAAGTTAAGTACAACAATGAGGAGTACCTCGTACTTTCAGCCCGTGACATTCTCGCTGTAATCGAGAAGTAAGTAATGGGAAAAATTCTTGAATTCGACGAGCAAGCTCGTCGCGCAATGGAGCGTGGAGTAAATATCCTCGCTGACACCGTAAAGGTAACGCTCGGCCCCAAGGGACGTAACGTAGTTATCTCAAAGTCTTTTGGCGCACCAACCATCACAAACGATGGCGTGACAATTGCTAAAGAGATCGAACTTTCTGATCCAGCTGAAAATATGGGCGCTCAGCTCGTAAAGGAAGTTGCGACAAAGACCAACGATGTTGCCGGTGACGGAACAACAACAGCGACAGTTCTTGCCCAAGCAATGGTTAAAGAAGGCTTGCGTAACCTTGCTGCTGGCGCACAGCCAATGGATCTAAAGCTTGGTATTGAAGCAGCCGTGAAAGCTATCTCTACTCGTTTAGCTGAAAATGCAACTGTCGTAAAAGACAAGGCGCAGATCGCAGATGTCGCCACAATTTCTGCCCAAGACCGCGCAATTGGCGAACTCATCGCTGAAGCGATGGATAAGGTCGGCAAAGATGGCGTAATCACCGTTGAAGAAGCATCAACCACAGCGCTCGAACTCGAGTTCACTGAAGGTATGCAATTCGATAAGGGTTACATCTCCCCATATTTCGTAACCGATCAAGATCGCATGGAAGCAATCCTCGAGGATGCTTTCGTACTTATCTCAGGCAACAAGATCTCTGCGCTCGCAGAATTGCTGCCAGTTCTTGAGAAGGTTGCGCAAGCAAATAAGCCACTTTTGATCATCGCTGAAGATGTTGAGGGCGAAGCACTTTCAACTTTGGTCGTAAACCGTATGCGTGGAGTATTTACTTCTGCAGCAGTTAAAGCCCCTGGCTTTGGCGATCGTCGCAAGGCTATGTTGCAAGATATCGCGATCTTGACCGGCGGCACAGTGATCTCTGCTGAAGTTGGAATGAAGCTTGATCAAGTAAATATTGAAGATCTCGGCAAGGCTCGTCGCATCGTTATCACTAAAGATGCAACAACGATTGTTGATGGAGCAGGGGATAAGGCAACTGTTGCCGCCCGTGTCTCTGAAATCCGCAACGAG
>JBIJCP010000004.1:0-21102 GCA_044344635.1 Candidatus Planktophila sp.
GCTGGTCGCTCTGATTTCATTCGAGCAATTACCTGATCTAAATCACTATTGGGGCTAATGGATGACATGGAGACATTCTCGCATCCTGATACCGTTAGGCGCTATGGCGAGGAAAAAAGAGCTATCTCTGAAGCGATTCTTCGCTCTTTCCATAACTTTTGCGATTTTCATCGCAGGACTTTCCAGTCCAGCTTTAGCAAAGCCGCAGGTATTAATTCGTCCTGCAACACAATGGGGGAATATTTATGCCGGACCTGCCACTACCGCCCAATCAACTCCAAAACCAAAGGTCGCATATTTAGAGACCAAGGCTAAGTTCATTGTTAAATACAACAATTTCCCAGAATGGTCAAAAGCGCAAGTTCAGGCAGCCGTTGATGTCTGGGCA
Organism: Candidatus Planktophila sp.; assembly: GCA_044344635.1. Classification (GTDB taxonomy): domain Bacteria; phylum Actinomycetota; class Actinomycetes; order Nanopelagicales; family Nanopelagicaceae; genus Planktophila. The sequence continues at coordinate 389 of JBIJCP010000004.1, forward strand.
GCAAATTTTGAATCTAAAGTTCCTATCTATATCGAAGCAACTTGGGGGCGCGCGACATCTTTTGAAATTTTAGGAAGTGCTCGTCCAGGAAATTACTTTTCAAATTTCTCTGGAGCTCCAGATCCCAGCCTTTGGTATCCATCGGCTCTGGCAAATGCTTTAGCTGGTAAAGATCTAGATGGCGATAGCCCCGAAATGCTCATTACAATAAATTCATTAGCCACTTGGTATCAAGGTGGGGCATCCGGTCCAAGTAAAAGCGAATACGATCTGCAATCTGTAATTTTGCATGAAATGGCCCACGGTTTGGGATTCTTATCCACGAATAGCTACGATGATTTCTTTGGCTACGGATCAATTGACCAACCAACTCCTTTTGATGCATATGTTCAAACTGGAGATGGTCGCAGACTCTCTGATCTTCCCTCGCCTTCACTTGAACTTGGAGAAGCGCTGACCTCAAAGTTGGTTTGGTCTGGTCCACAAGGAATTGCAGCGAACGGTGGAGTTAAACCGCTCCTTTTTTCTCCAAAAGAATATGAGGATGGCTCATCAATTAGCCATTTAGATGAAGATACTTTCGCGAGTTCAGGCAGCGATGCTGTAATGACGCCAAGGCTGCTCGCAGGTGAAGTTTTTCACGATCCAGGTCCACTTCTATTGGCGATGATGCAAGATTTACGCGCGAAGCCTCCTGTCGGAATAGCAGTAGTAGTGCCGCAGGTAGTTAGAAATGCCGAAGCTCTGATTTCAGACGCCGGTGCAATTGTTAAATTCGATCCACCCGCCAACGCTCGCGCTGCGCAAATAACGAGTTACACAGTAAAAAACGTCAGAACTGGGGCAGAAAAGAGTTTTACTAAGAGCCCTGCTCTCTTTTCTGGTCTAAAAAATGGCACCTCTTATAGCTTTACTATCACTGCATCTAATTCACTTGGAACTTCAGGGCCAGTGACTACAAATTCAATAACTCCAAAGTCAGGTTGGAGCAGAAGCACAATTGATGCAAATGCGGATGCGAGAAATTTGACCTCGGTATCTTTTAATGGAAATCCAGCTGTTATTTATCAAGATGCAAAAAACGGTGCTCTTAAATTGGCGCTATGGAATGGCCGACTCTGGATTAAATCTAATGTGGATGGACGGGGTGGATCTGCTGGCCGCACCAGAAACCCAATTTCCGGAGATGTATCAGCTTGCGTTAGCGGATCTGGAAGAGCGCAGACTTTGCATATCTTCTATGCAGATTCAGTTGATAAAGATCTGAGATATGCAACTTACGATGGTAAAACATTTAAGTTTGAAGTTGTAGATGGCAATGGTACTTCCGTAAATAAATATGATGACCCAATTAGATTCCGCACCGCAAGCGATGTCAGCGTTGCAAATGCTTGCTCAGTTAGCGCTGTGGGCGTACAGGTCTTTTACCGGGATGAGTCACAAGGGATTTTATTAGGCGCGGTAAAGGATAAAGGAAGCAGAGATTGGAAATATGAAATCGTCGATGGTGACCGCAAAACTGATGATCGGACCACTGGCGATGTAGCTTTTCATTTAGATGCTTTATTCGATGGTAGAAGTACCATCTTGCTTTATGACTCGATTCTGACAATTAATCAGCGCAAAGAGGCAACCTCTGGCGAGATTCGCGTTGCCCAAAGAGTTGGATTGAGTCCGAATGCGTGGCGCTATACAACACTTGATTCTTCGGGTGGTCCAATCGCAGTTGTGGGTTACGACGTTGAACTCCAAAAAGGTGCGCGTGGAATTTTAGCTACTTGGCTCACATCATCTACTTTAACTCTGCCAAAGGCTGAGCGAATTCGCTGGGCATATCTATCTGCTCCGAAAGCGATAAAGACAGCGGCGACAAATGGTTATGGAAGTCCAAGTAAATTCCTAAGTACTAACGGCTCTACCACCGTCTTTAACTGCGAAGAGCGCCTCTGCGCTTTAAATATTTCTACAAGCGCCCTTTCTCTAGTCGCAAAAGAGCAGAGCGCCAATGGTTTGGATTCGACTTGGATAGTTTTAAAGAACGCCCGCTACCTGGTCGCTGGAATCGATAACAAACTACTTTTGTTGCGAGCTGCTTAAATTAGCGAATAGAACTTTGCAAAATAGCACCAGAGGTTGTTAGAACTATTAGCCCGCCTTCTGCGGAGAATCCTGCAGCCAAAGGGCTACTAAGAAGTAAGTCAGAAAATGCATTAACAATTCTTCCCTTACCGTCAAATTCGAGTACAACAGATTGACCTTTTCTTGGCTTCCATCCCGTTACTCCTTTTAGCGCCGCGGTCGGTTCGAAGATTGCAAATACTGAACCTTTTACTCCGGATGCGGCCAAACTCTTGCCGGTAGATGGATAGCGAATTGTCCAAGTTGGAGCAAAAGTAGAATTGAATTTAGTTATCGCTGTTTCAATCTTCTTACCGCTTCTCACAACTCCAGTTAAAAAGTTAGATGCAGTCGCGCTCTGCCAATCGCGTGTTGCACCTGCTGCAGAGCTGCGGACTACCCTTGAAATCGCACCACTCTTGGAAACTTTAAGCAGTATCCCATCGATCCTGCCAGCCAATCTCTTTCCGCCTAAAGTTTCACTGCTTGAGCCAAATAACGAAGTTGAGCCATCGGCAGCGCGAAAGATTACCTTAAATTTACTTTTCGCTGTTCCTATTTTTATCTCTCTTTCAAAGACTCCATCTTTTACTAGCGCTAATGATTGACCGTTGTCTCTCGATAGCAAGACTGATATTCCCGTTGCGCTAGCAGAGATTGCTTCTACTAAAGAAGGTTGGGTCGCTTGTGAGTCAATCTGTTCTAACAAATCACCAGAGCCTGAAAACTGCCAGAGTGAAGTATTTTTCATATCCGCTCGTAATTGCGCTGGGTTCTCAACTGTTACAGAATCGGGATCTAGTGCACCGATCACAGCGGTATCACTTTCGGAAGCCACAGCTGGTGCGCTATTGCCGCCCAACCAAATTGACCCTTGCGGATCAACGCTGATTGCTGTCGCTACCTCATCTCTGCCTGAATCAATCGTTTTAGACCAGATTTGAGCACCAGTGAAATCAATAGCCCGGAGCTGTATATCCGCACTGTTTCCTACAACATTGGAGTAAGTAACTATTGCTTTACTGGTTACGACCATACCTTCGGCGGTAACATCATTTGTTAAGAGCGTGATTTGTTTTAGCGCAACGCTCTTCGGTGCAGATTCTGCCACTGGCGCTAGCGCAACCACTATTGCGGTGGCGGTTAATACAATTTTTTTAAGCAAGTTCTTGCGAACGATCATGAGCGGCCTGCATCGCTTTGGCTACTACACCAGAGATATTTGATTCATTAAAGGAGTTGAGTGCAGCAAAAGTTGTTCCATTGGGGCTAGTTACTTTCTCTCGTAAAGTCTTTGGGGTATCACCTGATTGATCGAGCAATTTGGCAGCGCCTACAATCGTTTGAATTGTAAGCGTGGTCGCATCCTCGTACGAAAGACCGAGTGCAACAGCACCTTCGACCATCGCTTCGACAAACCTAAAGAAGTAGGCTGGACCAGAACCACTAGTTGCGGTAACTGCATCTTGGAGAGTTTCATCGACCTCAATTACTTTTCCAACAGCGCTCAAGAAACCGAGGGCAAATTCGCGTTGTTCCGCCGTTACCAACTTGCAACAAGAAATGGCGGCCATGCCAGCACCAACCAAAGTTGGGGTATTTGGCATAACTCTGATTACAGGGTTGGCTTTTGTTCCAATTAGATCGGCGATCCCGCGAATCTGCTTGCCTGCGACAAAAGATATGACCAAGCAGCCAGGGCGAATATCTGACTTTATCTCCTGAAGTACCGCTGCCATATCCTGTGGTTTTACTACCAAAAGAATTATCTCGCATTTAACAATGTTTTCACTCAATGCGGCCCTTGATACTTTATATCGATCAACTAACTCAAGAGCTCGCTCTTCACGCTTTTCAGAGATAGTAATCGCACTTGGTGAAATACCGTATGTAATCAACGCCGAGATAAGGGCTTCGCCCATTACTCCGGCACCTATAACGGCGACCTGTTTTTCTGAATTAGCCATAGCGAAAGAGTACGCGTAGGCTCTGCACCTATGTCAGAAATTAAGCCAGGTTTCGCGCGCGATTGGGTGGAATTCATAGACCCCAACGATCCTGAGGAAATCTTTAAATGTGACTTAACGTGGCTTACTTCATATTGGACCTGTATTTATGGCGATGGTTGCAAAGGCGTCTTTGAAAATCGACCAAATGCAGGATGTTGCACAGAAGGCGCAATGTATTCCGATGAAGATGATGAAGAACGCGTTCGTAAAGCAGCCGCAAATTTAACACCTGAGATGTGGCAGTTCTACGATCAAGCTCGTCCCAAGAAACCTAATGGGCAATTACGCATTTCAGATTTAGATGAAGATAGAGAGCGAAAGACTCGCACCGTTGATGATGGTTGTATCTTCTTAAATCGTAAAGGTTACGAGGCTCCTGGATTCACCGGTTCTTTTGGTTGCGTATTGCATCACTTGGCGCAGAAGGAGAACCTTCACTTTGTTGACACGAAACCAGATGTTTGTTGGCAACTTCCGCTTCGTCGCAGTTTTGAAACTCGCGAAGTCGGCGAGCGCGAATATTCAGTTACCGTAATTGGTGAATACGAACGCCTTGCGTGGGGCGACGGCGGAGATGATTTTGATTGGTACTGCACCAGCAACACGGATGCACACGTGGGAAGCGAACCTGTTTACATTTCCAACCGCACCGAATTACAAGCTTTGATGGGAGAGGCGGCTTATGCAGTACTTGCTGAGCATTGCGATAAGCGCGTTAAGGGAATCAATGATGCAAAAGCGCGCTCACTACCGTTATTTGTTATTCAACACCCAGCATCTGTTGCCGCTGGGAAGTAGTCAGCGCCTTCGTCTAGGCTAAGGCTTATGGCTAAGGTCGAGAAGGATCCGTTCCGCTGCGCTGAATGCGGCTGGACATCACAAAAATGGGTTGGTCGCTGCGGTGAATGCCAAGCCTGGGGCAGCGTTGAAGAGATCGCCGCTCCAAAGAAACTCTCACTTGTAGCCGGAAAAGTTACCCACGCTGCAACGCCTATAGGTGATGTTGATCTTTCGTCTGCGCGCGCACGTGCAACAGGTGTCTCTGAATTAGATCGCGTTCTCGGTGGCGGCTTAGTGCCAGGTGCAGCGATCTTGCTCGCCGGCGAACCCGGCGTTGGTAAATCAACTCTCCTCTTATCAGTTGCTGCACAAACTGCCGCTAAGGGAATTCCAGCGCTCTATATCAGCGGTGAAGAATCTGCATCACAAGTTCGTTTGCGCGCTGAAAGAATTAACGCAGTCGATCCCAAACTCTTTCTCGCCTCCGAAACCGATCTCGGTGCTGTTATTGCACACATTGATTCGGTTAAACCCGAGCTCTTAATTATCGATAGCGTTCAGACCATTGGTTCTGCCGCAGCAGATGGCTCCCCTGGTGGTGTAACCCAAGTTCGCGAAGTTGCTGGTGCTCTGATTCGTATCTGCAAAGATCGCGATATAACTTTGCTACTTGTCGGCCACGTAACAAAAGATGGATCAATTGCAGGTCCACGATTGCTGGAACATATCGTTGATGTAGTTCTGCAATTTGAAGGTGAACGACATTCTCGTCTGCGCCTTATCCGCGCAATTAAAAATCGCTTTGGTGCATCAGATGAAGTCGGTTGTTTTGATTTAAGCGATACTGGAATCGAAAGCGTTCTCGATCCGACAGGTCTATTTACTTCAAGACATGCTGAACCAGTGCCAGGTACTTGCGTAACTGTGACTCTTGAAGGTCGTCGCCCATTACTTGCAGAGATTCAAGCTCTTGTTAGCCAAGGACGCGAAAATGACTTTGGTAATGCCCGTCGCGTTACTAGCGGCCTTGATTCAGCCCGCACCTCAATGACTTTGGCAGTGCTCGAACTTCGCGCCAATGTGCGCGTTGGCGGTCGCGATGTTTACGCCGCAACAGTTGGCGGAATGAAGATGTCAGAACCAGCTGCAGATTTAGCACTTGCTCTCGCTGTTGCATCTGCTGCAAAAGCTTTAGCGCTACCTGCAGATTTAGTTGCAATTGGTGAAGTTGGTTTAGCTGGAGAAATTCGCAAAGTCAGCGGAGTATCGCGTCGCTTGGCTGAGGCTTATCGTTTAGGTTTTAAACGCGCGCTGGTGCCAGCCGGCAGTGATGTAAAGATCGATGGCATGGAGATCGTCGAAGTCTCGCGCCTTGATCAAGCGCTGCAGCGCGTAAAAATTAATAGCGATTAACTTCGTATTCAAATGACGATAAAGTTGCGCGCATGAGCCATCTCGCTGCGCTGACTAAGCTGCTCGGTCCTGATGCATCGCTGATCTCTGATCCTGATATAACCGCCTCTTATTCACGAGATCAAGCACCATTTGCAGTAAGCGCTGCCCCATTTGCCGTTTTGCTGGCGCGCAACGCTACTGAAATTTCTATCGCTCTGAAATATGCCAACGAAAACAAGATCCCGGTAGTAACTCGTGGCGCGGGCAGTGGCTTATCGGGTGGCGCTAATGCATCTTCAGATTCGCTCGTAATCTCACTCGAGAAGATGAACCAGATAATTGAGATTGATGCAGCCAATCAGATTGCCAGAGTACAAGCCGGGGTAATCAATCTTGATCTTGATACCGCTGCAAGCAAACTCGGTTTGGCCTACCTACCAGATCCAGCAAGTCGCGATTGGTCCTCACTTGGCGGTAACGCCGCAACCAACGCTGGCGGAATGTGTTGCGTTAAATATGGCGTTACTTCAGCACATGTACGTGCGATGCAAGTTGTGTTAGCAAGCGGTGAAATAATTGAGTTAGGCAAGGCAACTAAGAAATCTGTTACAACCTATGACTTATTACATTTATTTATCGGCTCGGAAGGAACTCTAGGAATAATCACTGAGTTAACTTTAAATCTAGTAATTCGCCCGGCGCCTCCATCAACTTTAATTGCAACTTTTCCAAATATTACAAAGGCCGCCGCCGCAGCAGCTGCGCTATTGCAATACCGACCTTCAATGTTAGAAATTGTTGATCAGACAACTCTAAAAGCCGTTGAAGCCTGGCATCCTCTTGGCTTTGAGGTCGCAGGTGCAGTTTTATTGATGCAGCTAGATGAAAATCATTCACTCTGTGAAACGGCGCTAAAAACCTGTAAAGAGTTCGGCTCCATTGATGGCGTTTACTCCGATGATCCGGCTGATGCTGCGGATTTAATCCGGGTTCGCAAAATGGCATATCCCGCACTTGAAAGAATGGGAGCAACTCTGCTTGATGATGTTGCGCTGCCGATTACTAAGATCGCTGAATTTGTTGAGAAGGTCGAAGATTTAAGTAAGAGAAGTAATTTGGTAATCGGAATTTTTGGCCACGCTGGTGATGGAAATATGCATCCCACTATTGTTCACGATCACGGAGATACTGCAGCTACTGAGCGCGCTCAAAAAGCATTCAGTGAGATCGTCGAGATAGCACAGTTACTGGGTGGATCTGCAAGTGGTGAACACGGAATCGGATCGATCAAAGCCCATTTTGTTGCCAACGAAACTTCGGCAAAGGTAATTGAACTACAGCGCGCAGTGAAGAGAGTATTCGATCCAAATTCAATTCTAAATCCAGGAAAGAAGATTCCTTAACTAGTTGCTGCGGCCAAATCTTCAGGAGAGTCTGGAGTGGTCGCCTTAGCTGCGCCAGTAAAAGTGAATTTAGCTTCTGCAGCCTCACCTTCTACATCTACGACAATGATCTCTCCAGCCTTTAGTTCGCCAAAGAGGATTCGCTCAGAAAGTGAATCTTCGATTTCACGTTGAATAACGCGACGCAATGGTCGAGCGCCAAGAAGTGGATCGTAACCACGAGCAGCCAATAAATCTTTAGCAGCCTGGGTGAGTTCGATTCCCATATCTTTCGCCTTTAAGCGTTCATCCAAGCTGGCGATCATCAAATCAACAATTTGAATAATCTGATCTTTCGTCAACTGGTGGAAGACGATTACATCGTCGATACGGTTAAGGAATTCAGGACGGAAGTGGTTCTTAAGTTCGTCTTGAACCTTTCCTTTCATGCGATCGTAATTCGTTAGATCATCATCGATATTGGCAAAGCCAAGACCAAGGCTCTTTGAAATATCGCGAGTACCGAGGTTCGTTGTCATAATGATTACGGTGTTCTTAAAGTCAACGGTGCGGCCTTGTGCATCTGTAAGGCGACCATCTTCGAGTACCTGAAGAAGTGAGTTAAAGATATCTGGGTGCGCTTTTTCGATTTCATCGAATAAGACAACTGAGAATGGGCGACGGCGCACCTTCTCGGTTAGCTGTCCACCTTCGTCGTAACCTACATATCCTGGAGGTGCACCAAATAAGCGTGAGGCTGTGTGGCGCTCTGAATATTCAGACATATCCAATTGGATAAGAGCTGTCTCATCACCAAATAAGAATGAGGCGAGAGTACGAGAGAGTTCGGTCTTTCCAACGCCAGAAGGGCCGGCGAAGATAAATGAACCACCTGGGCGCTTTGGATCCTTTAACCCTGCACGAGTACGACGAATCGCCTGTGAGAGAGCCTTGATCGCTTGATCCTGGCCAATAACGCGGCGGTGTAGTTCATCTTCCATACGAAGCAAGCGAGCGGTCTCTTCTTCGGTTAACTTGAAGATTGGAATACCAGTTGAGGCAGAAAGAACTTGAGCGATGAGTTCTTCATCTACTTCAGTTACCTTATCGAGATCGGTAGCTTTCCAATTCTTCTCTGCGTCGACTTTCTCTGCGATAAGCGTCTTCTCTTTATCGCGAAATGCTGCAGCGCCTTCGAAATCTTGACCATCGATCGCTGATTCTTTCGCCTTGCGTGCTTCAGCAATCTTCTCATCGAATTCACGGAGTTCAGCCGGTGCAGTCATACGCTTAATGCGAAGGCGTGAACCTGCTTCATCGATAAGGTCGATCGCCTTATCTGGCAAGAAACGATCTGAAACATAACGGTCTGCCATATTGGCAGCGGCAGCAAGTGCGCCATCTGTGATGGAGACGCGGTGATGGGTTTCGTAACGATCACGAAGTCCCTTGAGAATTTCAATGGTGTGAGCAACTGATGGCTCTTTAACCTGAATTGGTTGGAAGCGTCGTTCCAGTGCCGCATCTTTTTCAACATGCTTGCGATACTCATCAAGGGTTGTTGCGCCAATTGTCTGAAGTTCACCACGCGCCAACATTGGCTTGAGAATGCTCGCCGCATCAATTGCGCCTTCAGCAGCGCCTGCTCCTACCAGAGTGTGGATTTCATCGATAAATAAGATAATGTCGCCGCGAGTTTTAATCTCTTTCAAGACCTTCTTGAGACGCTCTTCAAAATCACCACGGTAACGACTTCCCGCAACAAGTGCGCCCAAATCTAGTGAATACAGCTGCTTATCTTTTAGAGTTTCTGGGACATCGTTCTTGAAAATTGCTTGTGCCAGTCCTTCAACAACTGCAGTTTTACCCACGCCTGGCTCGCCAATCAATACCGGGTTATTTTTTGTGCGACGAGACAGTACTTGCATCACACGTTCGATTTCAGTCTCGCGACCAATCACGGGATCGAGTTTTCCTTCACGCGCTGCTTGGGTGAGGTTGCGACCAAATTGATCTAAGACGAGCGAAGTAGATGGTGTGCCTTCTGCTGGTCCACCGGATGTTGCTGCTTCTTTTCCTTGGTAACCAGATAAAAGTTGAATTACTTGTTGACGAACGCGATTTAAATCTGCGCCGAGTTTTACAAGTACCTGGGCAGCAACGCCTTCACCTTCGCGAATTAAGCCAAGCAAAATATGTTCTGTGCCAATGTAATTGTGGCCCAATTGCAACGCTTCGCGGAGCGAAAGTTCCAACACCTTCTTGGCGCGTGGTGTAAATGGGATATGTCCGCTTGGCGCTTGCTGGCCTTGGCCGATAATTTCTTCAACCTGGGCGCGCACACCTTCTAGTGAAATACCGAGAGCTTCAAGGCCTTTAGCAGCGACGCCTTCACCTTCGTGGATCAAGCCAAGGAGGATATGTTCAGTACCGATGTAGTTGTGATTGAGCATGCGTGCTTCTTCTTGAGCCAGGACAACAACGCGTCGGGCTCGATCGGTAAAGCGCTCAAACATCGGCAGACTCCTTTAACGGTGGTAATTATGCGGTGCTAGCCAAGCCTATAACCCAACGCAGGGAAGACGCGAGGTGGATTGCTTGTGCTCAGTAGAACCCCAGATCTGGGTCTGATATTCCCTGAAGGGGCTATAAGTAGCGTTTCTGGGCTGGGCTAAAGGGTTAAGAGCATGCGGGTATTGCCCAAGGTATTGGGCTTGGCCGCGTCTAGATCTAGGAATTCGGCAACACCTGCGTCATAAGAGCGCAAAAGTTGTTGATAAACATCGGGCGCTACTGGGGTACCGATGATCTCTTTAAAGCCATGCCGACCAAAGAAAGATGTTTGAAAAGTTAAACAGAAAATTCTTTCTACCCCTACTTCACGGGCGCGTTCAATAATTCTTTCGAGGATCTGATGGCCGATGCCTTGCTTGTGAAAACTTTTCTCAACTGCAACGGTGCGCACTTCCGCTAAGTCATCCCACAAGATATGAAGTGCGCCGCAACCAACTACTTTGCCGTCAACTTCAGCAACAGTGAACTCTTGAACGCTTTCATAAAGTGTGACGGTTTCTTTGGAAAGCATCTTTCCAGGTGCGGCATATGAATCTACAAGTTCACGGATGGTCTTAACGTCACTGGTGCGTGCTGGGCGAATAACAATCATGGCTATTCGACTTCAGGTTTTACCAGTGGAAATAAAATTGTCTCGCGAATGCCTAGGCCCGTTAAGGCCATCAATAGACGATCGACGCCCATTCCCATTCCGCCAGTTGGTGGCATTGCAAATTCCATCGCACGCAAGAAATCTTCGTCTACTTGCATAGCCTCTAAATCACCTTTGGCGCCGAGCGTTGCTTGTTCAATTAAACGCTCGCGCTGAACCACGGGATCGATAAGTTCGGAATATCCCGTGGCAAGTTCAAAGCCATCAACGTAGAGATCCCACTTTTCGGCAACACCCGGCAGTTCGCGATGTGCGCGAACTAATGGTGAGGTATCAATTGGGAACCCCATCACAAAGGTTGGGGCAATTAATTGATCTTTTGCAACGTGCTCGAAGATTTCTTCGGCAAGTTTGCCCGTTATCCACTTGGGATCAACCTTCATGCCGAGCTTGGTGGCAATCTTCTTTAAATCTTCCAGTGGAGTCAGCGCAGTCACGCTCTCACCAACGCCTTCAGTGATTGCGTCATAAAGTGAAATCTCGCGCCAATTTCCACCGAGATCTGCTTGACGTCCATCGTGGTGTGTAACTACATGCGAACCAGCAATTGCCATTGCGGCGTTCTGAACCAGAGCGCGAGTTAAATCAGCAATAGAGCGCCAGTCACCATATGCCTGATAACACTCGATCATTGCAAATTCAGGAGAGTGTGATGAGTCTGCGCCTTCGTTGCGGAAGTTTCGATTTATCTCAAAGACTCTTTCAATACCGCCAACAACACATCTCTTTAAGAAAAGTTCAGGTGCAATGCGCAGGAAAAGATCCATATCGTAGGCGTTGCTAAATGATTTAAAGGGACGGGCCGCAGCTCCGCCGTGCATTACCTGCAGCATTGGAGTTTCAACTTCTACGAAATTTTCCTGATGAAAAGTTTCGCGCAAGGAACGCATCACCGCTGGGCGCAAACGTGCATTGCTGCGCGCTTCATCACGAACAATCAAATCCACGTAACGCATGCGAACACGCGTTTCTTCTGACATTGGCTTATGATCATTTGGCAGAGGGCGAAGTGATTTAGCAGCAATTGCATAACTATTGGCTAAGATAGAAAGCTCACCGCGCTTTGAAGTAATGATCTCTCCAGTCACGCTGACAATATCTCCGAGATCTATATCGCTCTTCCAAGAATCTAATACCTCTTGGCCAACTTTGTCTAAGGAAAGCATCGCCTGAAGCTCGGTGCCATCGCCTTCGCGCAAAGTAGCAAAACAGAGTTTCCCGGTATCGCGTTTAAAGATAACTCGACCAGTAAGGCTTTGAATGTCGCCGGTTGTCGAATCCGTTTCAAGAGTTGCATACTTGGCGCGAATATCAGCAAGTGATGCGGTACGTAAAACAGAGACCGGATATGGCTCGACCCCGCGCTCAATTAGCCCAGCGCGCTTTTCGCGACGGATACGTAACTGCTCCGGCAGATCATCTTCTACCGGAACCGCGGGTGTTTGTTCTTGACTCATAATGGCGAGAGTCTACCTATTAGATATTTCGCTCGTGGATAAGGCGCAACCCAATCAAGGTGAGGTCAGGCTCGTGCTCATCAATTGTTTCCGCAACTCCAATAATTAGCGGTGCCAGCCCACCCGTTGCAATAACTGTTGGGGCGCCTTCATAACTCTGTGCCAATTCAGCGGTGATGCGATCTACCAATCCATCTACTTGTCCGGCAAAGCCGAAGATGGTTCCGGATTGAAGCGCCTCAACAGTGTTCTTTCCAATTACGCTCTTCGGGCGAATTAACTCAACTTTACGCAATTGCGCAGCACGTGCGGCTAAGGCATCTACTGATATTTCAATACCAGGTGCAAGTGCGCCGCCTAAGAACTCTCCCTTAGGCGAAACGACATCGAGATTTGTGGAAGTTCCGAAATCAACAACGATTGCAGGTCCTCCATAGAGAGTGTGCGCAGCCAAGGTATTTACGATGCGATCTGCACCAATTTCCTTCGGGTTATCAACTAAAAGTGGAACTCCCGTTTTAATCCCTGGTTCCACAATCGTTGTTGGAATCTTCGAGAAGTAATTTGTAATCATTGTACGTATCTCGCGCAGAGTTGCGGGAACGGTAGAACAGATAGAAAGACCGGTGATTTCGTACCCTGAAACCAGGGCGTTGTATTGCAGCCACAATTCATCTGAGGTTGTTCGCGGATCAGTCTTCACTCGCCAAGAGCGAATCAACTCCTCTCCTTCAAAAATACCTAATACGGTATTGGTATTTCCGACATCGACTGTTAACAACATAACTACTCCGCTCTCAGATCTAGACCAATATCAAAAACCGGCGCAGAATGGGTCAGCGCGCCAATTGCAATGTAATCAACCCCAGATTGCGCATATGCCCGCGCATTAGCGATTGATATTCCACCTGATGCTTCTAATTTACAAAGACCGTTAACTAGCGCAACTGCTTGTGCGCATTGTTCTGGCGACATATTGTCTAAGAGAACAAGATCAGGTTTCTGAGTTAATACCTCTTTAAGTTGTTCCAAGGTATCAACTTCTATCTCAATTTCAGCTTCTGGGTATGCCGCTCGGACTTGTGCAAAGGCCGGTACAACTCCACCAGCAGCAGCAATGTGATTATCTTTAATCAGCGCAGCATCGCTTAGATTAAGACGGTGATTGGTTCCGCCGCCCATACGGACTGCGTACTTTTCAATATTTCGCATGCCAGGAGTTGTTTTACGAGTATCACGAACCTGGCACTTGGTACCTGCAACTTCTGCCACCCATTTGCTGGTTAACGTTGCAATTCCACTTAAATGTCCAAAAAAGTTGAGCGCGGTACGCTCGGCTAAAAGTATCGCTCGGGTATTTCCTCGCACAGTTACCAGAACATCTCCTGCCTTTACGCGATCGCCATCTTGCTTGGCAAGTGTTATATCGCTGAGTCCAACTTCAGAAAGAACTGCGTGCGCCACATTTATTCCTGCGATTACTCCATCCATCCGAGAAGTGAAGTCGGCAGTTGCGGTCGCATCTGCCGAAATTGTTGCCTGCGAAGTTATATCAACTCCCCCGGCTAAATCCTCGGCTAGCGCCGCTTTAATCAACTCTTGTTCAGTCACTTTGCACCCACTTCTTGATAACTGGTATTCCAGTTGCCTGCAGCATCTAACTCTTGAACAATCCGTTTGCGCCAGTTGCTTTCAGTCTCTGGAAAATCCTCACGCCAGTGCGATCCACGTGTCTCTTGGCGAATCAAAGCCGCTTTCAGAATTGCCTCCGCGAGTTGAAACAGGTTTGTTGTCTCCCACGCTTCGACACAAGGGTTAGCGCTCTTGCGATCTTGAATACGGGTTAAATCTGCGCTGGTCTGCAACAAAGAATCTGATGAACGTAAAACACCCGCGCCACGGCTCATACTCAACTGCAACTCACGTCGCGTCGCGGGATCTAAGAGAATCGCCTTCGATTTATCTGCAACGGGTGCTGTGCGCTCGGTCAAGTTTGCCGCAATATCAGCTGCGATACGCGCGCTAAATACCAGCCCCTCAAGAAGTGAATTGGAGGCTAAGCGATTTGCGCCGTGTACACCTGAGCAAGCAGTTTCACCACAGGCATAAAGGCCGTTAACGCTGGTGCGACCATTTAGATCAACGCGCACGCCACCTGAGGCATAGTGAGACGCAGGTGCAACAGGTATCAAATCCTTACTTGGATTGATTCCGTGAGAAATACAAGATGCGTAGATAGTTGGAAAACGGTTTTCAAAACCAGCTAAGTGGCGTACATCCAACCAGACGTGGTGCGCACCAGTTTTATTCATACGACGCATTGATGCAATCGCAACCACATCGCGTGGAGCGAGTTCAGCTAACTTATGTTCAGTCAACATAAATCTCTCGCCTTTATCGTCTAATAAATAAGCGCCTTCTCCACGCACCGCTTCACTTATCAGTGGCTGTTGGCCCTGCGTGTTATCTCCCAACCATAAAACGGTGGGATGAAATTGAATAAATTCCACGTCAGCAACTTTTGCGCCAGCGCGTAGCGCTAATGCAACGCCATCTCCAGTAGATACAGAGGGATTAGTAGTTTGTGCAAAGACTTGGCCCAGCCCACCAGTAGCCAACACAACTGCTTTTCCTAGCGCGCGACCAACGCCATCGCGACTTCCAGCGCCAATAACGTGAAGCGTTACGCCGCAAACTGCGCCGCTGGAATCCTTTAGCGCATCTAAAACCAGCGCATCTTCAACGACTTCAATCTCTGGATCATCGTGCACAGCGGCTAACAGTGCTCGCGAGACTTCTGCACCCGTTGCATCTCCGCCGGCGTGCAGAATTCGATTTCGTAAATGTCCACCTTCACGGGTCAGTGAAATTTCTCCAGAATCTTCAGTATCAAAGATGGCACCGCGTTCTATCAATTTACGAACTGCTGCCGGCCCTTCAGTTACTAACACTCGTACCGCTTCCGCATCGCAGAGGTCGGCACCAGCCACCAAAGTATCTTTTAAATGTTGATCTGGAGTATCACCGGGTCCGAGCGCTGCAGCTATTCCACCTTGCGCCCATTTAGTAGAGCCTTCGTCAACTTTAGATTTTGTAACAATCAATACTGATAAACCGAAAGTGCGCGCCTGTAGAGCAGTTGTAAGTCCAGCAATTCCAGAGCCGACCACAATGACATCGGCGGTGGCTGTCCATCCAGGTTCAGGTGCAAGTAATTTCATCGCGCACCGAGAGTTTTACTAGACAGGTTCATCTCCATATTGTCGATCAAACGGACCCCATTTAGCCAACCCGCGATGATCGCACGCTGCTTTGAGGTCGATTGTGTGGCAATTGCAAAGTCACCTTCATCGATAACTTCGGCATAATCCAATTTGAATAGCGGCTCCTGTGATGAAATCTTCCACATCACCTGTCGCGCTTTTTCCAAGGTCTGGCTATTTTTTGCCGCAACTAAAGCTTTAAAAATTACCGTTGCCGCTTCACGATCCGTCTTATTCAGCCTTATATTTCTTGAAGATAGCGCCAGCCCATCGCTCTCGCGAACAGTAGGCGCAGCAATTATCTCCAGATCTTTATAACTTTCCTTTGCTAACTTCCTGATCAAATAAAGCTGCTGAAAATCTTTTTCGCCAAAGATTGCTTTGGTTGGTCTAAGCAAATCAAATAGACGAGCAACCACTGTCACGACTCCATCAAAGTGACCTACTCGATGTGAACCTTCAAAGATTTCCCCTATCGGTCCGGCAAATCTCTTTGTAAAGTTATCTGGATAAATCTCACTCTGTTGTGGCAGCCAAAGGTGAGTGACACCAGAACTTCTCGCAATTTCAATATCCCGCTCAGGGGTACGCGGATATAGTTCTAAATCTTTATCGTTCTCAAACTGAAGTGGATTGACGAAGATGCTGGCAACCACGAAATCACTTTGTGATCTTGCTGCCGTGAAGAGCGAAGCGTGGCCCGCGTGCAGAGCGCCCATAGTCGGAACAAAAGTGCAGCCGTCATCGAGTTCAGCGACGCTGTTAACGATCTTCATATCGGGCTCCAGTCCTTTCAGGTACCGGGCGGTGATAGTGAGAAGTTTAGAGCCTTACGGCAATTGCGCCAAAATCTCGGATATTTTGCCGTAAGTCAGCAAGATCGCATCCGGTTCTATCGCATGCCAAGGTTCAATTACAAAGCGACGCTCATGCGCGCGTGGATGAGGAAGTTGCAACTCATCTGCTGAACTAAGTAGAGAGCCATATTGGATGAGATCTAAATCTATGGTGCGCGGTCCCCATCTTTCGTTTCTCTCTCTTCCAAGAGTCTTCTCAATTCCTTGCAGGAGCGCCAATAAATCTAGCGCCGGTAAATCACTTTCAACGATACAAACTGCATTTAAGTAATCTGGTTGGGGTATATCGCTGACCGGTTTAGTCGAGTAGTAATTTGAGACCAATTTAAAGTCAGTGGCTTCGCGCAACATTGCTACCGTTAGATCCATTTGTTCTTTCGGGTTTCCGATATTAGCGCCGAGCGCGATTACCGCCTTCATCGATTAATTGTTACCGATATATCTTTTACTTTAGCGTTCACCGGCGCTTGTGGCTTATGAACGGTAACTGCAACTGAGGCGATCTGCGGATAAGTGTCTTTGATGCGATCCGCAATTCGCCCTGCCAATTTTTCGATTAGCGCTACTCGATCACCAGTTACTTCTTCAATTACCAAATCAGTGATTTCTGCATAGTTAATTGTGTCAGATACGTCATCGGTAACGCTGGCACGAGTTAAATCGAGTTCGAGTGAAACATCTGTATAAAAATCTAGTCCCGCAATATTCTCGGCCTCAAGGACTCCGTGGTAGCCAAATGAATGGATCGCTTTAATCTCGATTAGATCAGCCATTGGCCAATACCAAATTCTTATGTGGATTCACGCTATGAACTCTAACCCCCCAAATCTTTTTGGCAAGCAGAGACTTGGTCAGTTCAATAGTTGCTTGTTCGCGCTGATCAGGAGTTTCACCGCCAAGGAAGCGCTTACGTGACCCACCAATTAAAACAGGAAAACCTAGATCGGTAATTTCTTCAATGCGATTTAAAATCTCCCAATTTTGAGCAGCATCTTTGGCAAAGCCTAAGCCTGGGTCGATAATCAAATTACTCTTTGCAATTCCACTATTGAGCGCTGCATCTATTTGAATCGTTAACTCAGCAATTACTTCTGCCACTACATCGCGATAAATCGCCCTGGCATCCATATCTTTGGAATGGCCCCGCCAATGCATCAAGATGTAGGGACATCCCATTTCGGCGACTGTTTCAAACATTAAATCATCGGCTAATCCACCGCTTACATCATTGACGATGCTGGCACCGGCTGAGATGGCTAACTCCGCAGTTTCTGCACGCATGGTGTCGATACTTATTGGAACACCAGTCTGCGCCAATTTTTCAATAACTGGAATAACGCGAGCTTGTTCTTCAGCCGCGGAAACTCGTGCCGCACCTGGTCGGGTTGATTCTCCCCCGATATCAATAATGTCGACGCCTTCAGAGATCATTTCTAGACCACGAGCAACTGCTTTTTCATATGTATCGTGCTTGCCTCCATCGGCAAATGAATCAGGTGTTACATTTAAAATGCCCATAATCTTCATTGCAGTACCTAAATTAATTAACTTTTGGTTATTAGGCTGATTGCTTCTGCACGCGTTGCGGGATCGCGTAACGCACCACGCACTGCGCTGGTAGTTGTTCGTGCTTGAGACTTTCGAACGCCTCTCATTGACATACATAAATGCTCGCAATCAATAATCACGATGACGCCCATCGGATCAAGAATTTTCACCATTGCATCAGCGATCTGAGTGGTTAATCGCTCTTGCACTTGTGGGCGACGCGCAAAGAGATCGACTAAGCGCGCAACTTTAGATAAACCGGTGATCTTTCCGCGTGGGATATAGCCCACGTGAGCGACTCCATGAAAGGGAGTTAGATGATGTTCGCAATGCGAGAAGACTTCAATATCGCGAATGATTACCAACTCTTCGTGGCCTATATCAAATGTTGTTGTTAAAACTTCCTCTGGAGATTTCCAAAGTCCTTCAAAATTCTCTTTAAATGCTTTAGCAACGCGCGCTGGAGTTTCTTTTAAGCCTTCGCGGTCAGGATCTTCGCCTAAAGCAATTAGAAGTTCGCGAACCGCAGCGGTAGCACGCGCTTCATCATATGGATGCAGTGCACGACCGGCATCAGGCCCCATTGAAACAGCGCTTACATCACTCACTCTTTAGTCGTTTCCTTATTTGCGCTCTTCTTAACGCGTGAAGGTTTTTTATCTACAGCTGGTTGAACAATCAAACGCTCAGGTACTGCAACCGGTGGTTGTTGTGAAGGGGTGCGTGTGGATGAGCCAGTCCATGCTGGACGGTGCGGCCAAGAGCTAACCTTGGCAAATACGGCGGAAATCTCCTCTTTGTTGAGAGTCTCTTTCTCAAGTAACTGCAGAACCATGGCATCTAAAATTCCGCGGTTTTCCACCAAAATATCAAATGCTTCTTGATGTGCGGTCTCAATTAAATTACGGATCTCGAAATCGACTTTCGCTGCAACGCTTTCTGAGTAATCACGTTGATGGCCATAATCGCGTCCCATAAATGGCTGGGATGCATCAGAACCCAACTTGATAGCCCCGATCGCTTCAGTCATTCCATATTGCGTAACCATTGCACGGGCAAGCGCTGTTGCTTTTTCAATGTCATTTGAAGCACCCGTTGATGGATCGTGGAAGATAAGTTCTTCCGCAGCGCGGCCACCAAGTGAATATGCCAATTGATCTAATAATTGATTACGAGTTGTCGAATACTTATCTTCATCTGGCAGAACCATTGTGTACCCAAGTGCGCGGCCGCGCGGCATGATCGTCACTTTATGTACTGGATCTGTATGCGGAAGCGCATGCGCAACTAGCGCGTGTCCCGCTTCGTGATACGCGGTTACGCGACGTTCATCATCAGACATAATCCGAGATTTACGTTGTGGCCCAGCCATAACTCGATCGATCGCTTCATCAATTTGCAGATTAGAAATTACCTTCTTCTCTTCTCGAGCAGCCAATAGCGCTGCTTCATTTAAAACATTGGCAAGATCAGCGCCAGTAAATCCTGGTGTGCGACGGGCATAAGTTAATAGTTCAACCTCATCCGATAGCGGCTTAGTCTTCGCATGAACTTTAAGAATTTCTTCACGTCCCTTTAGATCAGGGCGATCGACGGCGATCTGGCGATCAAATCTACCCGGGCGCAATAAAGCCGGATCCAAAACATCTGGACGGTTGGTTGCCGCAATAAGAATTACTTGTCCAGCAGATTCAAAACCATCCATCTCAACTAGTAGCTGATTGAGCGTCTGTTCACGTTCGTCGTGTCCACCACCCATACCTGCACCACGCTGGCGACCAACGGCATCGATTTCATCGACAAAGACTATTGCTGGAGCATTTGCCTTGGCTTGATTAAATAAATCACGTACTCGAGCAGCACCAACACCGACGAACATTTCGACGAAATCTGATCCAGAGATGGAATAGAAGGGCACCTTAGCTTCACCAGCGACGGCGCGCGCTAATAAAGTCTTGCCCGTTCCGGGAGGGCCATATAAGAGGACTCCCTTTGGAATCTTGGCGCCAAGTAAAGCGTACTTAGACGGATTTGCCAGAAAATCCTTGATCTCTTCCAGCTCTGCAATCGCTTCATCAGCGCCAGCAACATCTGCAAAGGTATTTTGTGGAACATCAACATCTTGCAGTTTCGCTCTTGATTTTCCAAAAGAGAATACTTTATTGCCACCTTGGGCGTTGCTCATCAAGAAGAAAAATAAGAATCCAATTAAAAGAATTGGAAAGATTGAAAATAAGAAAGAGACAAAGAGCGATTGCTTTGCGACGTTAACATTCCAGCCTTTTGGCGGCGGATTTCCTGTCAAGGAATCCACAATAGTTGGCTCTTGGCGGGCTACATAAGACGATTCGACTTTGCCTGAGCCATTAATCAACTCCCCAGGTTTCAAAATTAACTGCAGTTTCTGTGACCTATCAATAATGAGAGCAGATTCAACTTTTGATTGGGCGATCGCATCGAGGGCTTCTGATGTGCCAATCTCGGTATAGCGATTTCCGACGCTAGATATCTGACCAAAAATAGATACTCCAAGGATCGCTATCACTATCCAGAAGAGTGGTCCGCGGATGATGCGTCCTGTGCGAGTTGTCGGAGCCTTCCTGGCTGGCTTCTTGCTCTTTATATTCTTTACAACTGGGCTCTTCTTCAAGGGGATTTTTTTCTCCATTTTTATATTCT
>JBIJCP010000002.1:0-21523 GCA_044344635.1 Candidatus Planktophila sp.
CCGTCAATTTTTGGCATTGCAAATGGCAGACCTTGGAAACCACCAGTGATTTCTGGATTTCTATTCATCCAGTTCCAGAATGGGCGCAGGAATCCTTGATAGTTCATAGCTCCTTGCCAGCCGAGTCCGTTTAAATCAGAGGCAACAAAGTCACCATTTTCCGCAACCAACCAAGAATCAGGATCGACTTCCTGCATCGCTTTTCGGATACCTTGCATAACTTCTACGTGGTGATTTTCGGCGCCTTGAACACCGGTCATATTGCCAACATCGATGCGCCATCCAGCCATACCAAATTTCGGTGATAGCCACTTTTTTACTATTGAATTCTTACCTTCATAAACCGCGTTGCGCAAAGTTTTGGAGGCGTAATTTAACTTCGGAAGTGACTCCAGACCAAACCAGCCGACATATCCCCACTTAATTGATTTATCCCAATAGAAATATGAGCGCTCTTTTGAAGATTTATTCTTCTTTGCTGTGATTATCCACTGGTGTCCAACACCGCAATGATTTGAAGTGAGATATCCTAAAATGCGAATCTTCTTCTTTTTAGCGTTTTGGATTAGAGATTTAAATGCTTTATCTCCGCCAAGTATTGGATCTACTTCATCAAAAGTTGTGGCGTCATATCTGTGATTTGAACGGGATGGAAATATGGGCGTCAGATAGATGCCATTTACGCCTAAATCGGTCAAGTAATCCAATTTGTCTTCGACGCCGTACAGATCGCCACCGTAAAGTTCTCGGCCGGTGTACTTACTTCTGCCACGTGGCAGCTCATTCCAATCGCGCTGATATGCCCAATCGGGGTTGATATTTACTTTGCCTGACCTTGCAAAGCGATCGGGAAAGATTTGGTAAAAAACTGACCTACTTATCCAATTTGGATTTGCAGGGGTGGCAACTATTTGGAAATCGTTGTTGCTGTGAACGTCGTGATCGGATAAACCTTTGGCATTTAACCACTCATATTTATTCGGTCCGACAAAGACAAAGCGATAAATGGTGTGAATATTTGTGACCACAATTTTGACTTGAAACCAATTCTCATTTTTCGAGGAACTAAACGCTTCTAATTTATAGGTACGCGGTTCAGCATCTTCGTAAAGACGAATGTAGGCTTCATCAAAGGTGTAACTCTTTGGAACTCTAACTTTTAGAGTGACTTTATCTCCAATTTTTGGGGCAGCGTTGCTTACATACAGATCGCTACCGTCGTGATGAGGGACTGCTGCGAAACTTGGCATTGTCTTTATTATTTATCTGGATTAGGAACCGTTACATCGCGAACGAAAGATTCTAGGTCATTTACTGATTGCAAGAATCCCCGCAAAGTACGTAAAACGGCGCCGAAGTTGGTGAACTCTTCCACCTTTAAACCTTCAACATCATACATTTTATTGAACTCTGGCAGCGTTTGCAGCGTCTTTAAAATCGTTGGATCCACAGGTACTTCGATGCTATTTGGGTTAGGAGTAATGCCGGAGTTATTGATTTTCTTCTGCCATCCAAATGGAGGAGAGATAACGGCATCTCCACCGATGATTTCGCTCCAATGCATATGATTGCGGAAAGCAGCGCACAGTAAGCGAGTGCGATAACCGCGCTGTTTATAAATCTGGTGAGCGTGCTTGAATACGGCGACACCGGCCCATTCCATAACACCTGGATCAATCAAAGTCCCTGATTTTTCAACGGAGACCTTTACCCAGTCATCGACGCGTCCGAGCATGATTGTGCAGACTGGACCCATCTGTGAAATATCTAAACCTTCTGCTTCACGACGCTTTAATCCGCGCTCAATGGCTTCAGCAACAGCGATGGTCTGTGCCACCGAGAATGACACTGTGGCATTTAAACTAACTCCGCGATAAGTCGCCTCTTCAAATGCGCTAATTGCTTCTGATGTAACTGGAATTTTTACAATTATATTTTTAGCAAGTTGAGAGAACTCGAAAGCTTGATCCGCCAAAGCCTTGGCATCGCGATAATTTCGAGGATCAGTTTGAATTGAAAGTCGTCCATTGCGGCCGTTGTAATTATCGAATTCAGGTTCAAGAATTTTTGCTGCGCTAACGGAGAGCTCTTTAACCATGGCCCAGCCAATTTGATCATCCGTAGCGGCTGGATGGGTCTTGGCATATTCCTTGATTCGTCCAACCCAATACTCTTTATCTGCCTTAATCGCACTTAGGGCAATAATTGGATTGCAGGTTGCACCGACGATTCCCCAGGTCAAAGCTTCTTTCAACTCTTTTGGGTCAGCTGAGTCATTCCAAAGTACAGTCTGAGAATTCTCTTTCATAAACAGAAATGGTGACTTAGACATTTTTCCTCCGCTAAAGGCGCTTATTTGTCACAAGCCTAATCAGTCGGCGATAGTTAGTAAACTGTGTCACCTGCCTGGCGCCCCACAAGCAGATTTCGGGTTATCGGAAAATTAGATTTAGGCCGGCGACCGCGGCGGCAACCAAAGTAATTTTCTGAAATAGCTCTAGGTCTACCTTCGAGACAATCTTACGGCCGACTATGGCGCCAATTGGAACTGCAGGAAGTGCCGGAAGTATGTACTGAAGCGAATTGAATTCCAAGATCCCAAGCCCGAGAGTAAAGGGCAACTTAAAGATGTTAACGGCAAAGAAGAACCAAGCGGTATTGCCAAGGAAATTCATTACCGTTTTTCTTCTCATCAGCAAATAGATACTCATCGGTGGTCCGCCCGAATTTGCAACCATGCTCATAAATCCAGCTATCGAGCCTAAGATGATTCGCAGCGGCTTTGGATATTTCAAACTTATATCGAATTCATTCTTCTGCAGCCTTTGATTAATTGGATAAAGGATTACCAGGATTAAAACAATCCAGCCAATTGTTCTCTTGAGCGATTGATCGCTGCTGCTTGCGAGAAAGTAAACCCCTACTAAAACTCCTGCGATTACCGGCCAAATTAACTTCTGCAGGACTCGCCATTCGACATGCTTTTTATATGTACCTATGGCGAATAAGTCGCCTGTAATAAGTAAAACAAGCAATACTCCAGTGGACTCCTTGGCCGGCAATACCGTCGCCAATAGTGCAGCGTTGATCATGCCAATTCCACCTATTGAGGTCTTGGAAAGGCCGATTAGAAAACCGATAAAGGCAAGCAGCAGCGCTAATTCCAAACTCATAAGGAATCAAGTGTATTGTTCAGAATCATAGGAACTGCTAAAAGCTGGCGCTAGAAAGAGGGATAGATGCTAGAAGCGATATTTCTAGGCATTTTGCAGGGCCTTACCGAGTTTCTGCCGATCTCATCTAGCGCACACATTCGATTCGCTGGGGAGATCTTTGGTACCAATCAAGATCCGGGAGCAACCTTTACTGCAATCACGCAGATCGGAACCGAACTTGCTGTTCTGATCTACTTTAGAAAAGACATTGCACGAATCCTCAAGGCTTGGCTCAATCAGATTTCTCGTCGCCAATTAGATGTTACAGAAAAGCGCGATGCTCGTATGGGTTGGTTGATAATTGTTGGCACACTTCCGATCGCTGTGCTGGGTTACCTCGGTCAAGATGTAATTAGGAATGATTTCCGCTCGCTTTGGCTGATTGCTTCGGTGATGATTATCTTCGGTGTGATTCTTGGAATCGCCGATAAATATGGCAAGAGCGAGAGAGGCTTAGAGCAATTAACTCCGATGCATGGAGTTCTTTACGGATTAGCCCAAGCCTTGGCACTTGTTCCGGGTGTATCAAGATCTGGCGCAACTATCGCAATGGGTCGCCTTCTTGGCTACAGCCGAGAAGCAGCGCTGCGTTACTCATTCTTATTAGCGCTTCCAGCAGTATTCGGCAGCGGATTTTATGAATTAACGGGAGCGATCGGAGCAGATGCAACAGATCAGGCATTTAGCCTTCCTGAAACGCTAGTTGCAACCGTGGTCGCATTTCTGATTGGCTACGCAGTCATCGCCTGGTTAATAAAGTACGTGACCAGAAAGAGCTTTGCCCCATTTATTTACTATCGAATTGCTCTGGGTACGTTGATGTTGATAGCGCTGGCAACTGGAGTTATTGGCTAAATTTCTAACTTATACCCTAACCCGCGAATTGTGTGAATAATTGTTGGATTTGCAGGGTCAGATTCAATCTTAGCGCGCAGTCTTTTGATGTGGACATCTAAAGTCTTGGTATCACCGTAATAATCGCTGCCCCAAACACGATCTATTAACTGGCTGCGGGTTAAGACCCGACCGCTGTTTCGCATCAGGTATTCAAGCAATTCAAATTCCTTTAGCGGAAATGCTACGGCGATTGAATTAACAGTTACCTGATGCTTATCAAGATCCATGCGGATTGGTCCAAGCGCCAATTCGTGGCCATCTTCGGCAAGGTGGGCGTCAGCTGAGTTGCGGCGCATTACCGCTTTAATGCGAGCCAATAGTTCGCGTGAGGAGTACGGCTTGGTTACATAATCATCTGCACCGAGTTCAAGTCCTACGACCTTATCGATTTCTGAATCCTTAGCAGTCAACATAATGATTGGTACTTGCGAAGTAGAGCGGATAACTCGGCAAACCTCGGTGCCAGAGACTTCAGGGATCATTAAGTCGAGGAGAACCAGATCTGGCGAAAATGAGTTAAATAAGTCGATAGCTTGCTTCCCGTTGACTGCTACCTCAACGTCGTAACTCTCTTTCTTTAAGAGATAAGAGAGAGCATCTGAAAATGATATTTCATCTTCTACGATGAGTACTTTTGTCATCTGTCATCCTCACTTTGCGATTGGTTTGGTAGGCGAATAGTGAAAGTGCTACCGACGTTTTCAGCGCTCCAGACTGAAATCTCACCACCGTGTTTAGTGATGATGTGTTTAACAATTGACAGACCTAAGCCGGTTCCGCCAGTCTCGCGAGATCTTGCGGGATCAACCCGATAGAAACGCTCAAAAATTCGTTCTACTTCCGCTTCAGCAATCCCAATTCCTTGGTCTGTCACTGAAATGGTGATGATTTCATTTTCAACAGAAGTGCTCACAGCGACCTTTGTATCGGCTGGTGAGTAATTGATGGCGTTTTCAATCAAGTTGTGAATCGCCATAGTCAATTGATCACGATCACCCAGAACCATTGCATCTTCAGATTCTTGAAAAGTTAAGGAGATTTGGCGAGAATCCGCCGTTGTGCGGCACTGATCAATAGCTTCCCTAATGATGGCTGATGCAGAAAGTAGCTGTGGCTCCTTTAGTGGATCTGAATCTTGAACTCGAGATAATTGAATAATCTCTTGAACCAAATCTGTAAGGCGCTTAGCTTCAATTTGCATACGTGCTGCGAATCTTGAGACTGATTCTGAATCATCTTTGGCGCCAAGAACGGCTTCGCTTAAAAGTGAAAGTGCGCCAATTGGAGTTTTCAGCTCGTGAGAGATATTTGCGACAAAATCACGACGAACATCGTGGACTCGTTGCGCTTCACTCTCATCGCGCAGCAAGACTAAAACCAATTCATTCTCTTTTAAAGGGATCAACGTGA
Source organism: Candidatus Planktophila sp. (assembly GCA_044344635.1). Classification (GTDB taxonomy): domain Bacteria; phylum Actinomycetota; class Actinomycetes; order Nanopelagicales; family Nanopelagicaceae; genus Planktophila. Next base: position 5,523 of record JBIJCP010000002.1, read on the forward strand.
CGGTAATTTCGCGCTTACCTTCGCCAATTGGTCCACGTGCGATTTCAATTGTTCCGGTCTGCTTGACATTTGTTCTGCGCACAACTCTGATCGATGCCAATAACTCTTCGCTCTGGATTCGACCCTCGCGAAGAATTCCTAACTGTTCAGCCTCTGTGTTGGTGAAAATTGGAACTTCACCGGGAGCGAGTACAAGGGTGGCACCATCTAATTGGGTGAGAGCGCTGACCAGCAAATGGGGTAGATCACGCTGGCTTTTGACTTCATCTGCCCTAGCGCGGCGCCACATACCCAAACTCTATAGCCACTTTGGCCCAGTTCACCTTCCGTTCACCTACCCGTGGGACTCCGTTAATCCGTGCCACCTAGCGTCCAGGCATGCCGTTAATCAGATCAGTTTTCCAGGACGAACTCGATAGCGTTTCACAGACCCTCTTTGAATTAAGTGTGATGGTCTCCGATTCAATTGCGAAAGCTACGCGCGCTTTGATGACCAAGAATCTCTCACTCGCCGAAGAAGTTATAACCTTTGACGAAAAGATCGATACCGTACAACACGATTTAGATGCACGAATCATCGACATTATTGCAAGACAACAACCGGTTGCATCTGACCTACGTGCACTCGTAACCGCACTTCGCATGTCAGCAGACCTGGAACGAATGGGCGACTTGGCCCATCACGTTGCCAAGGTTGTGCGTTTGCGACATCCAGCAGCAGCCGTCCCAGATCAGCTTATGAGTCTGATCGAATCAATGGGAGTTACAGCAGAAAAGATTGCAGCAAAAACAGGCGTAGTTATTTCCACCCGCGATACCGCCCTGGCTGCACAATTAGAAAAAGATGATGATGAAATGGATTTACTTCATCGCCAATTAATCTCAGCTCTTATCGCGCCAACGTGGGAACACGGAGTGGAAACCGCGATCGATTTAACTTTGCTCGGTAGATATTACGAAAGATATGCCGATCACGCAGTATCAGTTGCGCGACGCGTTATCTTCTTGGTAACAGGAAAATTTGCTTAATATGACGGCAACTTTGATTCCAAGTCCGCGCAAGATTTCTACAGAGCCACGTCGCTCCGATAAAGTCTTTCGGGGCGTGGTGACAAGCGGTGGACTTTCATCACTTGTGGTCTTGGGTCTGATTGCAGCTTTCTTGGCATATCGTGGCTTTGAAGTGCTAAGAGCTGAAGGTCTAAGTTTTATCACAAGCGCTGAATGGTCGATCACTTTAGATGAATCGGCAAATGTGGTGGAAAGCAACTTTGGACTTTCTGCGATGTTGGTCGGAACCATTCTTTGTGCCCTTGTTGCTGTGGTTATCGCTGTTCCAATCTCTGTTTTATCTGCCCTTTACTTAAACTTCTACGCTCCCGCATGGCTTAAGAAAATACTTGTGGCAGTGATCGACATGATGGCTGCCTTCCCATCGATCCTCTTTGGAATCTGGGGCTTCTTAGTTTTGATGCCAAGCGTTGAGTACTGGGCTAAGTTAATAAATCGGTACTTGGGTTGGATTCCAATCTTTGAAGTTGAGCCTTACTTCTTTTCGCGCTCTCCATTTGTTGCAGGAGTCGTGCTTGCGATCATGATTATCCCGATCATTACCTCGGTCTCACGGGAAATTTTTGCGCAAGCGCCGCTGGACCGAATTCAAGCAGCCTTCGCACTTGGTGCAACTCGTTGGGCGATGATCAAAGCAGTTGTTATTCCACACGGTCGAAGCGGCGTAGTCGGCGGAGCAATGCTGGGGCTTGGTCGCGCGATGGGTGAGACAGTAGCTGTGTACACAGTGCTAAATATTGTCTTCCAGATAAATTGGCAGATTCTCCTTGGCGCCGGCGGAAATGTGGCCTCGCTGATCATTCTAAAGTTTGGTGAAGCAAGTGAGTACGAAATTAAAGCGCTAATGGCAGCGGGGTTGATTTTATTCTTGCTAACTCTCGCCGTAAACGCTGTCGCCAATGTGATCGTTAAGTCAACTGGAAAGTCAGGCAGATGAGTACTACAGCGATCCCAACCAAGCCTTGGGCGAAAAGTCCGCGAGATCGAATTATTGGCTTCAGCTTTTTCTTTGCCGCGATTGCCTTTTCATATTTCTTTGTAGCCGCAACTGAAATGAAGGGAAAATTGGCCTACGCCTTTATATTCTTTCTAGCTTACGCTTTAATTTCTTCGACTTTTTCATTTATAAATCGAGGCCGCCAGGCAGCAAAAGATGCTTTTGTCAGCGCTTTGGTCGCGCTGGGTGCCGTCGTTACCGTAGTACCAATTGTCAGTATTTTTGCTACGGTGCTACAAAAAGGTGTTCCGGGCTTGCACTTTGGAATCCTAAGTAATGACATGTCAATGGCTACGCCCACTGATCCGATTCCAACCGGTGGACTTCTACATGCGATCACCGGAACTCTCACCCTGGTAATCCTTGCGCTCATAATGAGCGTTCCAATTGGAATCCTGACCGCCCTTTACTTAACCGAAATTAATGGAAAATTTGCTGGGCCTATTCGTTTCTTAGTGCAAGCGATGTCTGGAGTTCCTTCGATTGTTGCTGGTCTATTTATTCTCTCCGCAGTTTTATATCCGATAACAAAGAATTACTCAGCGCTGATGGGCGCATTGGCTCTTACGATCTTGATGATTCCAACCATTGCACGAACATCAGAAGAAGTGTTGTTGCTGATCCCAAATGAGTTACGTGAGGCAGGAACCGCACTCGGTGGAACTCAATGGCGCACAGTCGCAATGATCGTTGTGCCTGCAGCGCGCAGCGGGTTAATGACTGCGATTATTTTAGGTATTGCCCGTATCGCTGGTGAAACCGCGCCTCTGCTTCTACTCACAGGTGGTGGCGATAAGGTAAATCCAAATCCATTTAGCGGCTCTGTCGGCTCGCTGCCTTATTACATCTGGAAATCATTTACAGCGGGCTCCCCAGAAGCAATCACAAGAGCCTGGGCCGGGTTGTTGGTACTGATGATTGTTGTCCTTATCCTCTTTATCTTTGCTCGCGCACTGTCTAATAGAAAGATTTCAAAATGATCCAAACTCCTGAAAGCGAGAAAGCAATGTCATCTACCCAACCGAGTTCTTTAGCAAGCGTTGCCAACGCTCGAATTGAGCGGACCCAGGCAAGTACCGCAACCGGTACAGGGCTTGAATCGCGCGGAGTTCATGCCTGGTTCGGCAAGAACCACGTCTTAGCCGATATCAATCTTGAATTCGCAGCCGGATCTGTGACCGCGCTAATTGGCCCTTCAGGTTGTGGCAAATCTACATTTATACGAACCATGAACCGCATGCACGAATTTATTCCAGGCGCTGCAATGGCTGGTCAAGTCTTGCTCGACGGTAAAGATGTTTATGCACCTGGTGTGGATGTGACAAAGATTCGTCTGCAGATCGGAATGGTATTTCAGAAGCCAAATCCATTTCCATCCATGACTATCGGCGAGAATGTTCTTTCAGGTTTAAAGTTGGCACAAATTAAAGTTGCGGATAAAGATGAATTACTTGAATCCTGTCTGGTGCGCGCTGGGCTTTGGAATGAGGTAAAGGACCGACTTGATGCCCATGGTGGATCGCTCTCGGGTGGGCAACAGCAGCGCCTCTGTATCGCAAGAGCGTTAGCGGTAAGCCCTCAAGTGCTTCTGATGGATGAACCTTGCTCTGCGCTAGATCCGGGATCAACTTTACGTATTGAAGATACGATCCGCGAGCTATCAGCTTCAATGACGATCATTATTGTTACTCACAATATGCAACAAGCAGCGCGCGTCTCTGATTACACCGCCTTCTTCCTATCTGATGGCGGCCCTGGTGAAATGATTGAAGTCGCACGTACCAGCGATATCTTTTCTCAGCCAAAGGATAAGCGGACCGAGAATTACGTTACTGGCCGTTTCGGTTAGTTGTTACCAGTTGTTCACCTAATGGTTGGGCAACGTTTCCCATCTTGGTGTTGTTAGTTCACATTGAGCGCCTAGTTTTCCCAATGTAAGACACCTAAATCAAATAAGGGGAAAATTAATGAAAGTTTCAATGCTCGCAAAATCTGCAGCAGTTGCACTAGTTTTCGGGCTGGTCGCCTCGACACCAGCTCACGCAGTAGATCTACAGGGCTCGGGCGCATCATTTCCAGCTCTAATCATCGAAGCTTGCAAAGCTCCATTTGCTGAAAAAACAAAACATTCATTCACATACGCATCATCTGGTTCAGGTGAGGGACGTAGAAACTCTGATAGAGCGATCGGTGATTTTTGGTTCTCTGATGCAGCGCATACCGGTTCAACCAAGCGCGCAAGCATTATTCACGTGCCAGTTGTTGCGGCACCAATTGCAATTCTTCACAATCTTCCATCGCGTAAGACCCTGAGTCTATCTGCAAGCACTATTGCAGGAATATTCAGTGGAGAAATTTCACGTTGGAATGATCCAAAGATTGTTGCAGATAACAACCGCACATTTAATAGAATTACATACCGGACAAAAGATGGACAAATTGTGAAGGATGCCAAGGGTGATCCGATCGTTGCTCGGACAACTCCAGCGACTACTCGCTACACCCTTCCAAATAAGCCAATCAAAGTTGTTTTTCGTTCTGATTCATCAGGTACAACTGAAAACTTTACTAACTATCTAAATAAGTCTGCGCCAACAGTCTGGACAAAGCCAAAGGCTGCAGTATTTACTAGCTCATTCCCTGGCAATATCAATTCACCAGCAAATCTAGGTCGAATTGTTGGAGCAGCTTCTTCATCAGGTGTTTCACAGTTGGCAGGAAAGACTCCTTATTCAGTTACATTCGCAGAGGTTAACTATGCATTTGCAAATAAGTTAAAGATTGCAAATGTCTTGAATCCTGCAGGAAATTCAGTTGAGCCTAACTCGTTCAACACATCAGCCTTCTTGGCTCAAGCTGCAATGGATGCAAACGGGATCGTAACCTTTGATTATGCAACTAAAGAGCCAGGTGCCTACACTCTAGGTATCGTCTCTTATATGTTGGCTGATACTGCATATCCAGATAAGTCTCGCGGCGCTGCAGTTAAATCACTTGCTAGCTTCGTAATCTCACCAGAGTGCGCTAAAGCGGTAGGTTCTGATCTTGGATTTAGCTTAATCGAAGGTCCATTCCTTAAGAAAGCAGAAGAACTGATCGCAAAGATCGGTTAATTTTCAACCCATCCACGAGGGGAGAACGGCCAGGGAAACCTGGCCGTTTTTCTTTCCCCTAAACTTCAATTATGAAGATTCGCATGGCGCAGCCAGTTGATGTCCAAGATATTCATCGTTTGATCTATGAGCTTGCGGTATATGAGAAAGCGCCAGAAGAAATGGTTGCCACTATAGATCAAGTCGAGAGTTCTCTTTTTGGTGAGAACTCAGTCGCTTTCTGCCACGTTGCAGAAGTCGACGGGAAAATTGTTGGCATTGCGCTCTGGTTTTTAAATTATTCAACTTGGCTTGGAAAGCCAGGGATCTACTTGGAAGACTTATTTGTCCAGCCGCAATATCGGGGCCACGGAATAGGTAAAGGTTTTATGAAAGTCTTAGCCCAACTTTGTATTGAACGTGGCTATGAAAGGTTCCAATGGTGGGTACTAGATTGGAATAAGCCTTCAATTGATTTTTATCAATCGCTAGGTGCAGTGCCGATGGATGAGTGGACGGTCTTTAGACTCTCAGGAGATGCACTTAAGAAATTTGCTAACGAAGACTGACCACTCGGAAATTTGCCAGAGTTGGATCTGTTGCATAAGCGATACGCACGCCAGCTCGCTGGGAAGTGATCAAGCCGCTCACAATCTCTTCAGTTAAGAGTTCACCAGGTGCGATCACGGCGACTCCTGGGGGGTAAGGCGCGATTAAGTCAGCGGATACTCTGCCGATCGCATTTGCAGCGCCAACCAGCTCGGTATCTGCAAAGTAAGCATCGCGCATGGAAATGGAAACTTGTGGGATTACCGACCAGCTAAGTGCGGTTGCACTTGGGCGTGGAGTATCGGCGACTGACTTTAAAATTCCGATCAAAGTTTGGGCTAATTTCGTAAAGTCTTCTTCGGTATCAGCCAAGGTAGCTAGAAAAACTAAAGTGTCACGATCGGCCATTTCAACTCTGATTCCCGCCTCGATTAAAAGGGATTCGATCTCAACACCTGAAGCCCCTAATTGATTGGCGCGAAGTACTACTTTGGCGGGATCAAAACGCCCAGCAGGAAAATCGCTCGCGTTCAAAAAAATAGGCAGATCAAAATTTGATTGCACGGCCACCTTAAATTTAGCGATATTGGCTAATAAAGCGCCCAATAGATCTGGGCCGCGACTTTGCAGAAGCGCCCGCACAGCGTCAATGGAGGCAAGCGGTGCGCCAGCAGGAGATGTTGTGTGAGTCGTTTCAAAGCTCTGCTCTAAGCGATCGGCTTTAAGCAAGTTTGTGCGGGCAAGCAATAGCGCTGATGCACTGTAACCAGGCAACGCTTTATGGACGCTGGTAATTAACGCATCTGCGCCAAGTTGCATCACGTGTTTTGGCAGATCAGGATGAAAACCAAAATGTGCACCCCAGGCAGCATCGACGATGACAGGAATTGAGCGCTCGTGCGCTTTCTTGATTAACGGCGCTAAATCAGAGATTGTTCCTAAATATCCGGGCTCGGTCAGCAGGAGCGCAATTGGTTTTTCGGCAATGGCGCGCTCAAGTTCTGATAGTGGAATTCCAAGTGGCACACCGGTGCTGGCATCAATTTCAGGGGTTAACCAAATAGGTTCAAGTCCTGCCAGTACGAGAGCGCTCAATACAGATCGATGTGCGGTGCGACTTAACGCAACTTTGTCGCCAGGTTTGCCCAAGGCCAGAATTACCGCTTGATTGGCGTGAGTTGAACCACCGGTTGAAAAACGTGCAAAGTCTGCTCCCCAAAGTTGCGCAGCGAGCGCTTCAGATTCTTTCAAAACCTGATTGGTTAATTTGATTTCATCTAAGCCACCATAAAGCGGGATATCAGCATCGACGACAGCGCCGAGACCTTGATCAATCCGAGAAGCTCTCTGCTTATGCCCAGGAATTGTGAACGGTGTGAGAGCGCCTTCAAAGTAAGAAAGGTATGCATCAAGTAGTGGAGCGCTACTGCGCAATTCAGAATTAATCTTCACTTGCAGAGCCTAACTTGTTGTGGCGCAGAAATTAAAAAGATGGCTCTATAATCACACTATGACTTCAAAGGACCCTCTCCCGCAAACTCGTCACTTAGCCACTGCTATTCCAGGGCCAAAGTCGCTTGAATTGATCGCACGTCGCAAAGAGGCAGTCTCTGCCGGTCTTGGTATGGCGATTCCTGCCTTCATTGAACGCGGTGAAGGCGCGATTTTGCAGGATGTAGATGGCAATCGAATAATTGATTTAGGTGCAGGTATCGGCGTAGTAAACGTTGGAAATGCCGCACCTCGCGTGGTCGAGCGCGTAGTTGAAGCGGTGCAAGCCTTTACCCATACCAACTTCACTACAGCGCCTTATCTGGGTTATGTGGAAGTTTGCGAAGCGCTAAATCGAATTACACCGGGATCGTTTAAAAAGAAATCTATTTTGCAAAACTCGGGTGCGGAAGCGGTTGAGAATGCGATCAAGATCGCCCGCCACGCAACGAAACGCCCAGCGGTAATTGTCTTTGAACATGCTTATCACGGCCGCACTAATTTAACTATGGCGCTGACTGCTAAGAATCTTCCTTACAAAGATGGCTTTGGACCATTTGCTTCCGAGATTTATCGTATGCCGATGCCTTACTCGTATCACTATGAAGGCAACTTGGCCACAATGGCTGAAGATTATTTAGAGCAAGTCACTTCAAAGATTGAGAAAGAAGTTGGCGCTCATAATGTGGCGGCAATACTGATTGAACCTATTCAAGGCGAGGGTGGATTTATAGTTCCGCCAAAAGGATTCCTTCCTGGTCTATCGAAGTTTGCTACCAAGAACGGCATCGTATTTATTGCAGATGAAGTTCAAACTGGCTTTGCGCGTACGGGTCAAATGTTTGCTTGCGAAGATGAAGGCGTTGAACCTGACATGATTATTACTGCAAAGGGAATTGCCGGTGGTCTGCCACTTGCCGCAGTCACCGCACGTGCAGAGATCATGGATTCATCACACGTTGGCGGACTTGGTGGAACATATGGCGGAAACCCAATCGCCTGTGCCGCAGCACTTGGCGCGATCGCAACCATTGAAGAAGATAAATTGGTAGAACGGGCTCTACATATTGGCAAAATTCTCAGCACATCGCTAAATGCACTTGCTGCCAAATATCCGATTATTGGTGAAGTTCGAGGTCGCGGTGCAATGCAGGCTATTGAACTCGTTGAAGCAGGAACCAAAACTCCTAATCCCACTGCAATGGCGAGCATCATCAAGTACTGCCAGAGCAAGGGCGTGCTCATACTCACCGCAGGTACTTATGGAAATGTAATTCGCTTCTTGCCACCGATCGTAATTAGCGATGAACTACTAAGGGATGCCCTAGGTGTGCTGGAAGAAGCTTTCGATAGCCTCTAATTTCACCTGCCTGTCTCACCCCTAAGGGGTGATAATTACTAGCCAATTCGCACCTTTATGCATCACCCTTAGGCGTGGGGAAAGTGAAGTCAAATAGCACAGGGGTGATCTCTGGACTAAATATCTCCAAAACTCTGCCTCCAGCACTTCCTCCAAATTTTATCTCTCGTAAGTCAATCCTCGAGAAAGTTGAAATTGATCGCGCAGGGATTACTTTAGTAGTTGCTCCAGATGGTTATGGAAAGACTTCGCTAGTTGCTGAATATGTCACGACTCTGGATTATCCAGTTATATGGCTCAGCTTTAATGACCAAGATGATTACAGATCTTTCAGTTTACATTTACTGCAATCTATTCGTAATCTTTTACCTGAATTTGGAAAGTGGTCTTCAAATAACCAAGCGATAGGTGTAGAAGATTTCTTATCCGAGATTTTCTCAGAACTTGGTTCTCTTAACAAACACTTTATATTTGTCCTTGATGATGGCAGGAAAAATATTGGCGATTCTGCGCCAATGGCTCAGCACTATTTTAGTATTGTTCCTCAAAATGTACATTCGATAATTATTCGAAATGTGATTCCTTCTGAAACCTTTGTAGACCTTAAATCTCTCACGAATTTAACGCTTATTGATAAAAACAAACTTAGATTTAGCAGAGAAGAAATCGCAATTGCGGCTAAAATCGCTGGAGTTAGTCTCGATACACCAGAAATCGAAAAAGCTCTAATGAGTTTAAATGGATGGCCTGCTGGAATCCAGCTTACTTTAAGTAATGTTTCGCGTGGCTGGAAAAAATCACCTGAAGCGGCAACCGAAGATTTCGGAATGGAAAATTCGAGCGGCTTAGTTGAGAACTTGCTTTCTACGTTAAAGCCAGAAGAGCGCAGAATGTTAGAGTCTTTAGCGGTATTGGAACAGTTCACAATTGAAGAAGCCGAAGTCATTTTGCAAAAAGACTTTTCTTTAAATAAATTAAATAGGTTTTCACTAGATTCGCTCTTTTTACGGTACGGCGCAGATCCAATCAATACTTATTCATTTAATTCACTGATAAGAGCTGGTCTCATTCTTAAGGCTACGATCGAAGAAAATGATTTACAGAAAATTCACCAACGCCTGAGTGAGCACTTTGCAGAACGTGGTGCATATTTAAGGGCGCTAGAACACGCCAAATTCTCTCGGGATCAGAGCAGTTATAGAAATTTGTTTAGGCAAGGTATGCGCCTTTTGATCGCCACCGGCAGAGGTAAAGACTTGCTGCGTATGGCTGATTTAGTCGGGGATGCGACTCAAATAGGAAGATTGAAGAGACAAACCGTTGAGGTAATTGGTCTGGCCGCAGATTTTCAGTATCTCAATGCGCAAAGTTTGATTGATGAGATGGTGACAACATCTCGTGGATCTGAAAGAGAAGGCTTTGTAAAGAAGTTTACATCTGCCGTCAGAGTTTTTATCGACTTTGCAACAGGGCTAACAGAGCAATTAGAAGAAAATATTTCAATTGTTTTGAGTGCGAGCTCTGAGGAATTAGATTTAGCACCAGTTGATAAACTTTCGATTCTGCGCGTATCTGCTGCTAAAGAGATCATTTATGATAGTTCAGGTAACTTAAATTGCATTCAAGAGAAATCTGAAGAATTACTGCAAACTGATTCAAGTGTTATGTCTCTTCACTTTAAGGCTGCGATTGATGCCTGTGTGCTTCTCAGTGAAGGTGAGTATAAAGAAGCTTACGTAGTCGCAAATAACGTGATATCGCAGGCAGAGCGAGAAGGGTATACAGGCATATTTGGCCCCCTGGATATGCTTTATATCAAGGCACGCTGTTTACTTGAATTTTCACAAGTAGATGAATCCCAAAAGGTTTTTGCTCAGATCAAGAACCTTGCTGAGTCTTGGAACCAATTTACGTGGGTTTATCTGGCAGAGAGTTTTCTAGCACGGGATTTGGCGATTGCAGGTAACTCGGCATCAGCGCTGGACATTGTTCGCAGTGAACGAGAACGCGCTTTAGCGCTCCCTTTCAGAAATGGGTTAGATACTTATTGTGATTTAACTGAGTTATTTATCAAATACACGATGAAGGATTGGGAGAGAGTTGGAATTCTGCTTAGCCGTTTACCTGAATTTCTCTTGGTCCAAAGGATTAGGGCAATTTACGATTTTGAAACAGGAAAGAAGACCTCCAACTTTGTTGTGGCCGATCTACCCGAGCGCACAGCCACAGAGCAGATTTACAAGTTAATGGCCCAGGTTGATGGAAATATCAGTGGCGAGAAAGCGGCTCTGGAATTAATGACCAAAGCACTTGATATCGGAGCCCGAGTTGGAGCGAAAGAGACTTTTCTGCGACAGGATGAAACAATTCTAAATTTGGTTATTCGAATTGCAGGAGAAAAACCAACGGTTTATCTCGAGGATCTAGCTTCCAAGATAACCGCCAGATTAAAGTCAAGAGGTGAAAAATTGTCGGGTCTATCTGCGGCGTTGACAAAACGAGAACTTGAAATTCTGCGCCATCTCTCAACCGGTAAACCAATTAGTGCAATTGGTACAACGCTACATATTTCTCAAAATACTATGAAAACCCACCTAAAGAATATTTATCGCAAGATTGGCGCAGGTGGCCGAGATGAAGCCGTGGCCAAGGCGAAGAGCCTTTACCTGCTGTAAGAAATTGAACGGGCTTATACTCAGGCTATGGATTTAGAGCTGCTCGTTACCATGTTGGATTTAGTGGGAACGTTCGCCTTTGCGCTAGTAGGCGCAAGAATTGCAGCCAATAAAGGTTTGGATTACGGCGGGATTGCTTTTATTGCCGCAATAGCCTCGTTAGCCGGAGGAACTTTCCGCAATTTGTTACTTGGCGAACGTCCACCCTGGGTGTTACACAGCTGGTTATTTGTAGGAGTTTTATTGGCGGTTGTTATTACATTAAGCATCAAGCGCACAACTCCCGTCGGCCGCTTCGTTCTTACTTTGGACACAATTGGTTTAGCGGTCAGCACGGTATCTGGCGCTCAATTTGCGCTAACCCAGGGCGCCCCATTTGCCTCTGCGGTAATTCTCGGGTTAATCGGCGCAGTAACTGGCGGTTTATTACGTGATGTTCTTTGCCAAGTTGAACCAGTGTTGCTGCATCGCGAAACTATCGGGACCTCGTGCCTGGCTGGGTCCTTGGTTTATGTGAGTTGTGATTATTTTGGGGTAAATCAAATCTTGTCAGTGGTACTAGGAAGTGCAGTTGTGATTTTGGTCCGTGAGCTATCAATTAAATTTGATTGGCATCTGCCAAAAGTTGGCGGCCGATAAATTTAGTTAATCCCGAGATTGTCCCGAGCGATGTGTGTAGCGCTCGAGGAATTCTTCCTTCATCTCCCTAAAATTTCCATCCAGCAATGCTTGGCGCATTTGATCTACTAAGCGCACGATATATCTCTCATTGTGAATTGTGGCCAGAGTCGCCGCAAGCATCTCTTTCCCGCGGAATAAGTGGCAAAGGTAGGCCCGTGTGAAGTTCTTACATGTGTAGCAATCACAATTTTCATCTATCGGGTTGAAGTCACGGATATAAGGGGCATTGGCGATATTTATTCGACCAGTGGTTGTATAGACCGCACCCGATCGCGCGATTCGCGATGCTAGAACGCAGTCAAAGGTATCAACCCCGTTTTCCACCCCTACGAATAAATCTTCCGGTGCCCCAATCCCCAGCAGATGCTTCGGTTTATTCTGTGGCAAGGCGCTATTTACCCAGCCCACGATCGTGCCGAGTGAATCTTTATCTAGCGCGCCGCCGATTCCAAAGCCATCAAATTCAATCCCCGAATATGACATTGCTCCTAAATCTGTGGCTGCTTTCTTACGTAGATCTTCATATTGCGCCCCTTGTATAACGCCAAATAGCGCCTGGTATGGCTTATCGCTGCGTTGTTCGGTTAGACGCTTATGTTCATCTAAACAACGAATCGCCCAGTCATAAGTGCGCTCCATCGCTAACTCTTGATAAGGGCGGGTGTTATGCAAAGTAGTGCACTCATCGAAAGCAAAAATAATGTCAGCGCCGATTTTATGTTGGATCTGCATTGAGATCTCAGCGGTGAAGCGGTGCATTGATCCATCAAGATGAGATTTAAAGGTCACGCCATCATCATCAACGTGCGCCAGCCGCTCTTTATTGCCGGCGATTACTTGATCAGAACGAAATGTTTTGGCATCCATCGCCAAGACTTTCTTAAAGCCGACTCCGAGTGAAAGAACTTGGAATCCACCACTATCGGTAAAGGTTGGCCCATTCCAATTCATAAATTTTGCTAGCCCGCCAGCCTCATCTAAAAGATCTGGACCCGGTTGCAAGTACAGGTGGTAGGCGTTGGCTAATAGCGCTTGCGAGCCCAGATCCTTCATCGCCTCTGGAAGCACTGATTTAACTGTTGCCTTGGTGCCTACCGGAATAAATGCCGGGGTTTGAATATCGCCATGCGGGGTTGAGATTGTGCCAACGCGTGCCAGCCCGCTGTCTGCGCTGTGCTTTATCTCGAAGGCGAATTTGCTGGACACGTGGGTATTGTCGCAGATCGCGAATGAGCCGATGATTCGTTCTAGTTTTTGGATCTGTTACCAGATCGCAATCCCCATGCTCGATCTGTCACCAGATCGAGATGCGCTCGCTCTCGGCCAGCCACAACTTATCGCCCTCGGTTAGGTCAAAGGCTTTGTAGAAGTCGGTGATATTGCGAACGATCGCGTTGCAACGGAATTCATATGGTGAATGTGGATCGGTTGCGATGCGGCGACGCAGCTCTTCGGCGCGCACCTTGCCGCGCCAAACTTGCGCCCAAGAGAGGAAGAAACGTTGTTCACCCGTTAATCCATCAATAACAGGGGCCTGTGCGCCCTTTAAAGCCAATTTATAGGCTTTAAATCCGATTGCTAAGCCACCCAGATCTCCGATGTTCTCACCGACTGTGAGAGCCCCGTTTACGTGGATATCAGGGGTCTCTTCGGGAGATAAGAGATCAAATTGAGCAATAAGTGCGTTAGCGCGCTTTTCAAATTCGGCGCGATCGGCTTGCGTCCACCAATCGATCATATTTCCATCGCCATCAAACTTTGAACCTTGGTCATCAAAGCCGTGGCCGATCTCGTGGCCAATGACTGCCCCAATGCCGCCGTAATTGGCTGCGATATCGGCGGAAAGATCAAAGAATGGCGGCTGCAATATCGCCGCAGGGAAGACGATCTCGTTCTGGATCGGATGGTAATAAGCGTTAACGGTCTGTGGGGTCATCAACCATTCGGTCTTATCAACTGGCTTACCAATTTTGGCGAGTTCAATATCGCGAGCGAACTTGGTGATCCGACCAATATTGCCAAAGAGGCCATCACGGTTAATTTCCAGAGCTGAATAATCGCGCCACTTATCTGGGTACCCGATCTTAGGAGTGAATTTAGCTAGCTTATCGAGGGCCTTTGCCTTAGTTTCTGGGCTCATCCAAGTTAACTCATTGATACTGATGCGATAGGCCTCAATTAAATTATCAACGAGTTCAAGCATGGCAACTTTCGCCGCTTCCGGAAAGTGGCGCTGTACATAGATCTGACCGATCGCCTCGCCGAGTGCGCCTTCTACAAATGAGATTGCGCGCTTCCAGCGAACCCGAAGTTCTGGGGTGCCAGATAAAGTCTTGGCGTAGAAGTCAAAGTTTTGATTTACAAAGTCTTCGGTGAGGTAAGCCGCAGCCCCCGAAATCAACTGCCACTTCATCCAGGCTTTCCAAGGAGCAGGATCGAAGTTTTCCAACATTGCAGAAAGGCCTGCGAAAAATGGCGGCTGTTGCACAACTAATTGGTCGAAGGCGTGCTTTGGAATCTGGCTATATTCGAGCCACTTCGCCCAATCAAAATTTGGAGAAAGAGTGGTTAGTTCATTGAAGGTCATCTTGTTATAAGTAAGTTCGACATCACGATCTTTTACTTGATCAAAATGGTGAGATGCGATCTCTTTCTCTAACTCATAAATCTGCTCGGCCAGGGCTGCCCCATTTTCAATCTTGGCTAGCGCGAGCATCTTGGCAACATGCACTTTAAAGGCCTGGCGAATTTCTTCATATTGTTCTTCGCGGTAGTAAGCCTCATCCGGCAAGGAGAGACCACCCTGGCCGAGATAAACGATATTCATTTCTGAGTTCATGGCATCGCCATAAATGCCGAGCCCAAATGCGCCACCTAGTCCGCGCATTTCTAAATCGGCCAGAGTCTTAATAAATTGATCGCGGTTTGAGATGCGATCGATCGCGGCTAGATCATCGAGCAGGGCAGTGATGCCGGCTTTTTCAATCGCCTCGGTATCTAAGAAGCAGTCATATAAATCGCGGATCTTCTTCGCAGCTCCATCTCCAGTTGCGCCCTCGATGATCTCGCGGACTTGGGCTTCGGCTTCAATAAAGAGTTTGTAGGTCACGCCATCTGATGAGCGATCTTGGGGGATTTCGTGGGTCTTGAGCCAAGCGCCATTGAAATAGCGATAGAGATCATCTTGGGGGCGAAATGAATCATCGATATGGGATGGATCTATTCCGCTGACGAGAGGATTTACTGCAGAACTCATGTGGACCTTTGCCTTCTTTAAAGTAGTTGAAAGTTCAACATCACCGCTTATTCACGTATGATTGGCCTATGGCACGGGAAAACGCTACCTCACCTCGCTGGCTCAACCCAGCCGAAATGAAGGCTTGGCGCAGGTATATCGTTGCAAGTCGACGTTTACTGGAAGCCTTGGATCTAGATCTAGCCCACCATGAATTATCGATGGCGGATTATGAAATTTTGGCGCAGTTAAGCGATGCCCCAGATCGACGGATGCGCATGTCAGAGTTGGCAGAAGTGGCGATGCTTTCGAGGTCGCGCCTTTCACACCGGATGAAGGTGATGGAGAAAGCGGGCTGGGTAAAGCGGGAGGCCTGTCCGGTAGATAAACGCGGTTACTTTGCGGTGATGACGGCAAAGGGTTGGAAGGCGATCGTTGCGGCGGCACCTGACCATGTAGAAAGTGTGCGCGCTCGCTTTGTCGATCATTTATCAAAGGGCGATCAGGCAGTGCTGGCGGAAATTTTCGAGAGAGTTTCAGATTCGCTTAGAAAAGAACTGAAAGGTAAATAAAAAAGTGCAATAAAAAACCCGCCACATAAAGTGGCGGGTTTTTTATTAAGTAATAAATTACTTAGCTGCTGCCTTCTTGCGGCGGCGCTTCTTTGGAGCTGCTGCTGGAGCTGCTGCCTTCTTGCGGCGACGCTTTGGAGCTGCCTTCTTAGCTGCTGCCTTCTTGCGACGCTTTGGAGCTGCCTTCTTAGCTGCTGCCTTCTTGCGACGACGCTTTGGAGCTGCCTTCTTAGCTGCTGCCTTCTTGCGACGCTTCTTTGGAGCTGCCTTCTTAGCTG
>JBIJCP010000064.1:0-6642 GCA_044344635.1 Candidatus Planktophila sp.
ACAGGTGTGGTGCAGTTGTCGATAGAGTCTTAGTCCTGCTAGAAATAGACTTTCTAGATGGCCGTAGCAAAATCATTGAGCGATACCCGGATATCGAAGTAATAGCTCTGGCCCACGTATGAAGTCAACTACTGCACAATCTTCCAAAAAGTGGAAGGATGAAGACTGTGGCTGAGCTAATTTATTACTGCGGAACAATGGATAGTGGAAAGTCCACGCTCGCTCTGCAAACGGCACACAACCATAAGAGCCGTGGTCGTTCCGGCTTGATCTTCACCAGCAAAGATCGCGCCGGTATCGGAGTTATCTCTTCAAGACTGGGTTTGCAAAGTAGCGCAATAGAAGTCGATCCAGATTTAGATATTCATCGCTTAGTTGTGGAGCGGCTATCTCTTGGAGATCGCATCGATTACATAATCTGCGATGAAGCCCAATTTTATCAACCAACTCAAATTGAAGGCCTTGCCAAGATAGTCGATGGGCTGGGTATTGATGTTTTTGCCTTTGGAATCCTCGCAGATTTTCGCACTAAACTCTTTCCCGGTTCGGCGCGCTTGGTGGAGTTAGCCGACCGCGTAAATACTCTTCAAGTCGAGGCGCTCTGTTGGTGTGGTTCCCGCGCGACTCATAACGCTCGCACCCTTGGCGGAGTTATGGTTACTGAGGGCGAACAAGTAGTTGTTGGAGATGTTGCACCCGGATCTGAAGTTGCCTATGAAGTTCTCTGTCGGCGACACCATATGCGTCAAGTAACTGCGCGAGCATCTCGCGCGGGACATACCTCGCCCATGCCTTTACCATTTACCAACGAAGATGACAGCGCCAAAGGAGAGAAAATATGAAGGTCCGTGGATATGCAGCGATGCAGGCAAAGGCAGCGCTTACTCCTTGGGAGTTTGATCGTCGCGAGCTGGGAGCAAACGATCTTGCTCTAGATATTAAATACTCTGGCATATGTCACTCTGATATTCACCAAGCCCGCGAAGAGTGGGGTCCGGCAATATTTCCAATGGTGCCTGGCCACGAGATCGCCGGAATCGTTACACAAGTAGGTGCTTCTGTTACTAAATTTAAAGTCGGAGATCGAATCGGCGTCGGCGTCTTTGTAGATTCTTGCCGCAAATGTCCATCCTGCTTGAAGGGTCTTCAGCAATACTGCATTGAAGGAATGACCGGGACATACAACCAATTAGAACGCGACGGAAAGACGCCGGCGATGGGCGGCTACTCAAATGTAATGGTTATCAACGAAGATTACGCAGTTTCAATCCCTGATAATTTGCCACTTGATGGAGTTGCGCCACTTCTCTGCGCAGGAATAACTCTCTATTCACCGATCAAACATTGGAATACCGGACCAGGAAAGAAAGTCGCGGTGATGGGTCTTGGTGGCCTTGGTCATATGGGAGTTAAATTCGCCGCAGCTTTAGGAGCAGATGTAACTGTCTTCTCTCATTCACCTGGCAAAGAAGCAGATGCTAAGGCGATGGGCGCACATCACTTTGTTTCAACAAAAGAGGGAGGCTTCAGCAAGAAGTATTTCAAGCACTTCGACCTCATTCTCAATACAGTCAGCGCCGAACTCGATATTAACGTCTATTTAGAGATGCTAAATGTTGATGGCACATTGGTTGTAATTGGTCTTCCTGGCAAGCCATATGCGGTTGAAGTCGGCGCTTTACTTCCTGCGCGCCGTTCGCTCTCTGGATCAATGATCGGTGGAATACCAGAGATGCAAGAGATGCTTAACTTCTGCGGAAAACACAATATCGTCAGTGATATCGAAGTTATTAAGGCAGATTATATAAACAGTGCTTATGAGCGCACCGTGGCGAGCGATGTGAAGTATCGCTTCGTCATTGACGCAACTACCTTTTAAAGAAGATTGAAATCTCTCTTTAGGTAAAAGAGTGCAGTATCTGTACCAGTATTGGTGCAATAATCAACGCCGGTAGCAGATTACCCACTGCGATATCTTTTATCTTCAATAATCGCAACCCAATACATACCAACAGCAAGCCACCCGTGATGGTCATCGCATCGATCTGATATCCACTGAGAATATTCCCGAGTCCAAAACCAATAATCGTCCAAAGGCCTTGATAGATACCGACTGGGATTGCTGAGGCAGCAACTCCCCAACCCAGACTTGCTGCGAAAGCCATTGCTGCAAAGAAGTCGAGGCTTGATTTTAATAGCAATTGGTCTACCCCGGTGGACATTCCATCACTAATCGATCCAAGGATTGCTAGAGGCCCGATAATAAAGAGCAATGAGGCAGAGACGAAACCTTCAACGAAGGTACTCTCCTCTTTTGCGCGAAATTTCTTTCGCAGGCTCTCTCCGACTCCATCAAGTTTCGTCTCAAGATTTATCGCAGAACCGATAAACCCGCCGATCAAGAGCGAGGCGAGTATGGCGAGTAGCGTCCAACCTTTTGGAAGCGCTGCAATATAACGATCTGACCACATAGGCGCTAGCGCACTTACAGCTCCGAGGATTGTTATCAAGCCAAGAATCTCTGTAATTAAAACTCTTGTGCGTGTTGGCATACGTCCACCAACCAAAATACCGATCGCGGCTCCCCCAATAATGGTCGCAATATTTACTGTTGTGCCGAATCCAACGAACATAACGCTTACAATAGAGGATATATAGAGATATAAAAGTGCGCTTTGCTATAAACTCCCGCAATGGAAGGCTTCTCCAGAGTTCAATCGCTGATTTCTCATCTGCGGCCTCATAAAACTGTTCCTGTTACACCTTGGCGCGCCAAACATCTTTGGGATCTCTCGCTCTCTAGAACGCTCATACTTTTCTTCGGCCTTGCACTCTTTGGTCTTGGTGATGCTTTGGTAATGCAATCAAATTTGGGTAACGCTCCGTGGACTGTATTCGCGCAAGGGCTTAGTCTAAAGACAGGACTCACCATTGGTTGGACAACCTTCCTTACCGGTTTTGTTGTTCTCTTAATTTGGATCTGGTTGCGTCAACGTCCGGGGTTCGGAACTTTTAGTAATATCGTAATAATCTCGGCTTCGATTCAAATTGGTGTAAATCTCTTTCCACTACAGAGCACCTTGCTTGGTGGAGTTGCCTCTGCGCTACTAGGAATCGCAATAGTTGGAATCGGCTCAGCCCTTTACATAACTTGTGGGCTGGGATCAGGCCCACGTGATGGGTTGATGACAGGTCTTCATAATCGGACTGGTATTCGCGTAGGGCGGGTCAGAATGGGTATTGAGGTGATGGTGCTTATTGTCGGTGCGCTACTTGGCGGAAAAATTGGCCTAGGCACCGCTCTCTTTGCGCTCTTAGTCGGTCAATCGGTGGCAATTTCCTTTGGAGTATTAGCGCGCCTTACCTCAAAGTAGGCTGAGGATCGGCTTAAATCAGCACATCCCTCGGTCTGTGAGCCGTCATTTCACACGGGGTCGCAAACACCCCCGTTAACAAAATTAGAAGGGTATGTCATGCTCGATAGCTATTTCAAAATATCGCAACGTGGTTCATCCATAGCGCAGGAAATTCGTGGCGGAGTCGTCACCTTCTTCACTATGGCCTACATCGTTGCGCTCAATCCACTGATACTCGCAACAACTGATGCTACTGGCGCATATATAGGTGGTGGAGATAGAACCAACGCGATCATTATCGTCGCCGCTGGTACCGCACTTATTGCGGGGCTACTAACAATGCTTATGGGAGCAGTCGCCAACTTCCCACTCGCTCTAGCTACAGGACTCGGTTTAAATACCTTTGTTGCAGTAACTATCGCAAAGAATGCAACTTGGGCACAAGCCATGGGCCTTGTTGTTTTGGAGGGTTTGATCATCCTGATACTGGTACTCACCGGATTCCGAGTCGCCGTCTTTAAGGCGATTCCGACAGCGCTTAAGATCGCTATCTCGGTAGGTATTGGGCTATTTATCGCTTTGATTGGACTCGTAGACGCTGGCTTCGTTCGCCGCACACCTAACGTGGTCTGGTCGAGTACCAACTCCAAGCCAGCGGCAGTTCCTTTAGAACTCGGTGATGGTGGCCAGTTAGTTGGGTGGCCGATTGTGGTCTTTACATTTGGTCTCTTACTTACGATCGCTCTAATGGTCCGTAAAATTAAGGGTGCGATTCTCATCGGAATAATTACTTCCACTGTTCTAGCGCTCATTATTGAGAGCGCCTTCAAAGTTGGAAATAGCTTTGTTAGTCCTACAGAATCAAATCCACGCGGTTGGGGTCTAAATACTCCGTCGCTGCCTAAAGGCGCCGATGGTTCGCTAAATCTCACAGATACGCCGCGCTTTGACACCTTAGGTTTAGGTCTGGAAGATATCTTCGGAGCATTTACCAATCCTAAGACTGGATTACTAGCTGCTTTATTGCTTGTCTTCACCTTATTGTTGGCGGATTTCTTCGACACAATGGGCACAATGACCGCGATCGGCAATCAAGCTGGTTTAACTGATTCAGAAGGAAACATCGAGGGTGCTAATCGCATCCTCATCGTCGACTCAGTTGCTGCTGCAGCGGGAGGCGCTGCTGGTATCTCATCAAACACTAGCTACATTGAATCAGCATCAGGCGTTGGTGAAGGCGCACGTACCGGGTTGGCTTCGATCGTTACAGGAATTCTCTTCCTGCTCACTACCTTCCTAGCACCGCTAGTTGCAGTCATTCCTTACGAGGCGGCTACACCTGCGCTTATCATTGTTGGTTTCTTAATGATGTCTCAAGTTAAGAACATCAACTGGGATGATCTGGGAATCGGAATCCCCGCATTTCTTACGATAATTCTGATGCCATTTACCTACAACATCTCTGTCGGTATCGGTGCAGGTTTTGTGACACATGTGGTGATCCGCTACATCCAGGGTCGTCGTAAAGAAGTACATCCATTACTTCTTCTCGTCTCCGGGTTGTTTATGGTCTACTTCCTGGCTTCACCAATAAATAGTTGGATCGGATAGCCAGTTATCTAAAGTTCAAAAGCAACGCCCCACGGGAAACTGTGGGGCGTTGTTCTTTACAAGCGCCAATCAATTGGATCTTTACCCTCTTCTAAAAGTATCTGATTGGCCCGAGTAAATGGCCTGGAACCAAAGAATCCTCGGTAGGCAGAGAGCGGACTCGGATGTGGCGAGGAGATTAACTTCTCCTCAGCAAAATGGCTGCTCAACTCTTTAGCGCTAGCTCCCCACAAAATTCCAACTCGTCCAGCTCTCGCCAATTGCTCAACACAAGCATCAGTAAATTCACGCCAACCAATATTGATATGCGAATTACTCTCACCCCTTCGACAAGTTAGAGTTCGATTCAATAGGACAACCCCTTGTTCCGCCCAAGAAGCTAGATCACCAGTTTTGGGCAACGGGATCTGCAGATCCGAACTCAACTCCTTGAAAATATTTTTTAGCGTGGGTGGAAAGTTGGAAAAGCTGGCGGGGATGGAGAAGGCTAAACCGACAGGATGGATCGGATTCGGATATGGATCCTGGCCGAGAATCAAGACTTTAGAGAGTTGGAAATCTTGGGAAAGTGCGCGCATAACTAAGCCAGCGCTCGGTAAATAACTCTCTTTGGAAACTCTGCTCTCGATATCATCAAGGAGGACTAACTTAGAATCTAATAGATCCCGCCAAGAAGGGTGTAACTGGGCACGAAAGCTCATGAACTTCGCGCAAAGAATCTTCCATTTGCCGCGCTGACTTCGATATCTATTCCGAAGACCGCGCTCATATGCTCAGTAGTAATAACATCACCGACGGGGCCAGAAACCGCGATCTTGCCATCTTTAATAATTAACGCGTGCGTAGTACCGATTGGTATCTCTTCTATGTGGTGGGTAACAATGATGCTAGCTGGGGCTAAAGGATCAGTGGAAAAATCAGAGAACCGTCGCAGCAAATCTTCTCTGCCACCCAGATCAAGCCCAGCAGTTGGTTCATCTAAGAGCAGTAACTCAGGATCGGCCATTAGCGCACGTGCGATCTGTACTCGCTTCTTCTCTCCATCGCTTAAGGTGTAATAGCGCCGATCGGCGAGATCGCGTACTCCAAAGGTTGTCAGTAAAGCAATCGCACGAGACTCATCCCAAAGATCATAATCTTCGTTCCATCGTCCTAACACCGCGTATGCCGCCGTCAATACAACATCACGGACAAACTCATCATCTGGAATATCTTCCGATGTCAGAGTGGCGCAGACTCCAATCCGAGTCCTTAACTCAAATAGATCGACTCTCCCCATTTCTTGTTCGAGAATTTTTACTATTCCTGAGGTGGGAAAGATTCGAGTAGCGAGTATGTTCATTAGCGTGGATTTACCAGCGCCATTTGGACCGAGAATCACCCAGCGTTCACCACTGCGTACTTGAAAATCGATAGGGCCAAGTATCGTGCGCTGCCCACGCGTTACCGTAACCCCACTCATCGCGAGGACGATGAGCGCTGCCTGAGATTCCATAGATGAAAAAGATAGCGCTAATCATTGGCGAATCCACTTAAATGCCCGTCTTGTCACCTGTGATTCACGCTAATCTTCTCCTCGATATGACCACCAAGGATAAAAACCAGCAATTTACCGGCCTAATCCTCCTATCTGGAGTGGATAAGCCTGGAATAACAGAATCACTCTTTCAAGCGT
>JBIJCP010000065.1:0-6633 GCA_044344635.1 Candidatus Planktophila sp.
GCAATCAGAATATCACGAGCGATAATCGCCTCTTCAGCTACTGCTGGCCAACCCTTTAGCCCAAGGCGTGAGGAGATCTCGCCTTCATTCATCTGCGCACCCGATGTTAAACGTGGTTCTTGCGCATGCTGGGCTATCACTCCATCAAACTTTTTTACATATTCTAAAGCGCGACGCATCACCAGCGGATCAAAGACGCAATTTCCATCATCGCTAAAGATTCGAACCCTCGCTCGCGAGTCAGCCATAGCGCCGATCTCTGACAGGCTCTCACCAAGCAAACCCTGGGTAACGGCGCCAATTGGGAAGACATCAACGAAACCTGCGCTCTGTCCTAGCGCATAAACTTGCTCAACAACTCCTGCGGTATCCGCAACTGGTGAAGTATTAGCCATCGCTGAAACTGCAACGAATCCACCTTTAGCGGCTGCCATAGATCCCGAAAGGACTGTCTCGGCATCCTCCTTACCTGGTTCCCGTAAATGCGTGTGCAGATCTACCAGACCAGGAAGAACAACGCTTCCTGATAGATCAATCTCCGTTACATCTGGACCCTTACTTACCGCAGTTGATAAAGATGAGATCTTTCCATTTCGTATCTCCAGATCGCTCTTGCTTCCATCTGGAAGCGTGAGCCCTGTGAGTAAGTAATTCTCATCTTTCATAGCGCTACCCCAATCTCTTGGTTACCGGCAAGGAGCAAATATAAAATAGCCATTCGAATGCTTACGCCATTTGCCACCTGCTCAACAATGACCGAGCGAGCACCATCTGCAGCATCGGCGGTTATTTCCAATCCTCGGTTCATCGGTCCCGGGTGCATCACGATCGCATCGCTCTTTAACGCTCTCATCCGGTCGCTATTTAGCCCGAAATATCTGGAATATTCGCGAGCATTTGGAAAGAAGAGTTCGTTCATTCGCTCCAGTTGAATGCGCAACATCATTACCGCATCCACGCCTTCGATTACCGAATCTAAATCATATGAAATATCGCACGGCCAACTCTCAATTCCAACTGGCAACAGAGTTGGCGGAGCAACCAGAACCACTCTCGCTCCCAACTTGGAAAGTAGTAGCACATTTGATCGCGCTACCCGAGAATGTAGAACATCTCCGACAATTGCGACTCGTAGACCCGCTAGATCGCTAGCGCCCTTTGATAAATGTTTGCGAATCGTAAAGGCATCTAACAAGGCTTGGCTGGGATGTTCGTGAGTTCCATCTCCGGCGTTAATTACCGCACCAGACATCCATCGTGAATCGGCTAATCGCTGGGCCGCCCCCGATGCACTATGTCGAATAATTACCGCATCCGCGCCCATCGCCTGGAGCGTTTGCGCGGTATCTTTAAGTGACTCCCCTTTGCTAATGCTTGAACCTTTAGCGCTGAAATTGATCACATCTGCAGAGAGTCGTTTTGCTGCAGCCTCAAATGAAATTCTCGTACGAGTGGAATCTTCGGCAAAGAGATTAACGATCGTTCGACCACGTAAGGTCGGCAGTTTTTTCATTGAACCATCGCTAACGCGCGAGAGTTCCTGCGCAGTATCGAGTATAGAGATCGCTTCAGATTTCGAGATATCACTTATTGAGAGCAGGTGTTTCATTTCTCATCACCTTCGATCAGAACCTCATCGCAACCATCGAGTTCAGTTAGATGAACTAAGACGCTCTGCGAGATTGATGTGGGAATATTCTTGCCAACATAATCTGCTCTAATAGGTAGTTCTCGATGTCCGCGATCAACCAAGATAGCTAACTGCACGCTCTTGGGGCGACCAATCTCACCTAACGCATCGAGGGCGGCCCGAATAGTTCTTCCTGAGAAAAGAACATCATCGACCAGAATGACGTTCCGGTTTTCAACGCCAAGTGATGGAATTGTCGTTGGCATCAAGGCGCGTGGTGGTCGCAATCTCAGATCGTCGCGATGCAAGGTGATATCTAAGGTGCCCACTTCAATCGGGGCGCTCTCGATCTTGGAGATAATTTCAGCGATTCGCTTTGCCAGGTGTGCGCCACGAGTCGGAATACCTAAAAGGGTTATGGATGCTGAGCCAGAGTTACGCTCAAGAATTTCATGGGAGATACGGGTAAGCGCGCGGGATATATCCGGCGCAGGCAGGACAAGACTCATTTAAATCTCCTTCCCCGCCTCGCAGGACGGGTCGTTAAAGGATGCTGGCACATACTACACCGCAGGGCGCTCATCCTGTGGATAGGCAAAAGTGTGGGCAATCGCGCGCCTCTAACCTGCGCCAATGAGAAACTCGCTCGGTTTTACCCAACCTACATCGCAATCAGTTGCCCAACGCTTACGCCAGATCCGCAAGTCCCGCGGCTGGACGCTCCATGATGTGGAGAGAAGATCAAATGGATCAATCAAAGCAGTAGTGATGGGTTCATATGAGAGAGGGATGCGCGCCCTGTCGTTAGCGCGTGTAATCGAATTAGCAAATCTCTTTGAGATTCCGATCGCAGAACTTCTAGGTGATCCCTCTCAGCCAACCTATGTCGAGCTACCCTTCCAGAGATTTGATTTGCGGCAAGTCGGAAGGCTAGCGAGTTCTCTGCCAGATCAGAAGATCACTCAACTCCATAACTTCTTATCAGCGATCGCACAGCGAAGAGGAGATTGGAATGGAGAGATTTTAACTTTGCGAGCAACCGATCTAGATACCTTGACTTTACTTATGGAAATGGCGCAGGGACAATTATTGATCTGGCTAGCAGAGACGAAGATAACCCTTCGATAATTAAATCGCTAGGTTATCTCTGATTGAGGCGATTCGCCCCAAGACTCCGTGTATGTATGTTGCTGAATCCTCAGTTG
Source organism: Candidatus Planktophila sp. (assembly GCA_044344635.1). Taxonomy (GTDB): domain Bacteria; phylum Actinomycetota; class Actinomycetes; order Nanopelagicales; family Nanopelagicaceae; genus Planktophila. The sequence continues at coordinate 2,836 of JBIJCP010000065.1, forward strand.
AAAGCTCTTTAGCGAGATTTAAAGCCTCGTTAATTGCAACTGCATCATCTAAATCTTTGCGCCATAAAATCTCATAAATACCTAAACGCAGGATATTTCTATCCACTGCCGGCAGTCGATCCATATCCCATCCCTGTGCGTAGGTCGAAATCAACTCATCTATCTTGCGACGATGTTCTGCGATTCCAAGGATCAACTCTTTTGTGTACTCACGAACCGGTCGGGCATCAGGGCCATCATCTTCAACTTCTCGCAGCGCGAGCAAATCAGCAGGAGCAAGGGATCGAATATCGCCCTCGTAAAGAAGATCAAGACACTGTTTACGCGCCTTACTGCGGGCTGACACTAGTTAGCGCGACCTAGATAAGATCCATCGCGCGTATCTACTAGGACCTTCTCATCTTGCTTAATGAAAAGTGGTACCTGGATCTGAATTCCGGTTTCGACGGTAGCTGGCTTTGTGCCACCTGAAGATCGATCTCCTTGCAGCCCAGGCTCTGTGTAAGTAACTGTCAACACAACCGATGCCGGTAGCTCGATATATAAAGGATTATTCTCATGAATAGCAACTATCGCTTCGGTGTTTTCCAACATGTACTGGGCGCTATCTCCAACGGTTGCTGCGCTGATATTCATCTGATCAAAGGTTTTATTATCCATAAAGACGAAATCTTCTCCCTCTTTATAGAGGAAGTTCATCTCGCGCTTTTCTAGGATTGCAATATCGATCTTTATGCCGGCGTTGAAAGTCTTATCTACAACTTTGCCAGTTAAAACCTGCTTCAGTTTAGTGCGCACAAATGCTGGACCTTTGCCAGGCTTAACATGCTGGAACTCAACAACGTTCCATAGTTGGCCCTCAATATCTAAGGTCATGCCATTTTTCAGATCATTGGTTGTTGCCACGGTAACTCCAGTTCGCGCATCTGCGCAATTCATCAACCGAATGCGTTCGAAGGGCTATCACGCGAGGTTGGCCTCCGATTCTCGAAGGCTATCGGATAAGTTTACCTGAAGATTTATGAGGTAAGAGCCTTGAGCGCAATCAGCGCAAGTACATAGGAATTTGGTCCAAATCCACCAATAGTTCCATTGGCAACACCGGAGATAACTGAAGTGTGGCGAAATTCTTCGCGCGCTAAAGGATTTGAAAGATGAACTTCAATTAATGGCGCTTTGACCAGTTCTGCAGCATCTCTTATCGCATATGAGTAATGGGTAAATGCTGCTGGATTGATAATGACAGGAATTGAGCTGTCGGCTGCTTCATGCAGCCAAGAAATAATTGTTGCTTCATCATCGCTTTGGCGGACATCAGCAGAGAAACCATGTGTCTTAGCCGCCCCTTCAATATGAGCGACTAACTGCGGATAACTCATATCCCCATAGATGGAAGAGTCTCTAATATCTAAACGCGCCAAATTTGGTCCGTTGATTACTAACACCTTCATGAGCTCACCTTTTCGTATGCCGCAAGTAAAAGAGTTTCATCTGGATTTTCCAAGCGCTCTGTCTTTCCTATAGAGGTAATGGTAACGAATCGAAGCGATTTCCCGCGTGCTTTTTTATCCATTGACATATTGGCAAGAAGTGTTGGCCAAGCGCTTCGGTTATATGAAATCGGAAGCCCTAAACGATGCAAAATATCTAGGTGATCCTGGGCTAGTTGAGGCGAAATCAGTCCTAACGAAAGTTGCAGATGGGCCATAAATGCCATCCCGATAGACACACATTCGCCGTGACGAATCGCAAACTTAGACTCTAGTTCAATTGCATGTCCCAGGGTGTGGCCGTAATTTAAGACTTCGCGAGCAAAGCTCTCTTTAAAATCTTCTGATACCACTAGCGCCTTAACTGAGATGGCTCGAGTGACAATATCCAACACACAACTCTGATCGTTACGAATGGATGAAAGATCTCTTCCGCGCAATTGATTGAGGATCTCGCCATCTGCAATAAATCCCGCCTTCACCACCTCAGCTAATCCTGCCGCATAGTCACGATCCGATAGCGTCTCTAGCCAAGTAAAATCGATCAAAACGGCGATTGGGCTATGAAATGCTCCAATCAAATTCTTTCCATAATCACTGTTGATAGCGGTCTTGCCACCGATCGCTGCATCAACCATTCCGGCAACAGTGGTTGGAATCGCGACCCAATCAATTCCGCGAAGCCACGATGCGGCGGCGTAGCCACCGAAGTCAGTCGTTGCTCCACCGCCAATTGCAATTACTAAATCATCACGAGTAAATCCTGCGGCCCCGAGCCAGTTCCATACCTGCTGCAGAGTCGCGGTTGACTTTCCAGCCTCTCCATCAGGGATCGGGAAGGTGAAAATTTCTACATCTCCGCCACCGACTTCTCCGACGCGTCCTTTCATATTTTCTGAAACGATTATGGCTGCACGAGTCCGGCCAGTTAGTAACCTTGATAGTTCAGATTTCCAGTTGACATCGATTAAGACTTGATAATCTCTATCGCCACTGACGTTAACGGTACTCACTGTGTAAGCCTAACAATCTCATCAACAATATCCTTAGGAGCGCGCTCATCCACTTTAATAATATGTGTTGCGATAGCTTCATAAATTGGACGTCGCTTCTCCATCAGCTCTTGCCAAGCACCACGCGGATTGTTTAGCAGTAGCGGTCTATCGCGATTGAAACCTACTCGCGGAGCCGCTGTCGCCAGTGAAACATCTAGGTAAATCTTTGCTACCGACACCTTCTGCAAAAGGTTCTGCGCAGTCTCTGAAAGTGGCGCCCCTCCCCCTAAGGAAAGGATTCCCTCTAATTTCCCCAACTCTTCTTCAAGTACTTCTGCTTCAAGTTGGCGAAACCAGGGCTCTCCCTTATCTACAAAGATTTGGGAGATGCTATTTCCGGTTCGCAGTTCAATGACGCTATCGGTGTCTGTGAAACTCTGACCGGTTTTACGCGCCAAGGCTTTACCTATCGTGGACTTTCCAGAGCCTGGTGGACCGATAAGGATTACTGATTGCGCCATAGCGGCTACTTAAATCGAAGATTGTCGAGATATGAACGGTAATTGCGGCGCGTTTCGGAGACGCTATCGCCACCGAATTTTTCAAGGACTGCCTCTGCAAGTACCAGCGCCGCCATTGCTTCAGCAACCACACCTGCCGCAGGAACTGCGCAGACATCCGAGCGTTGATTTATCGCCTTGGCCGCTTCACCTGTTTTAACATCTATAGTGTCGAGCGCTTTAGGAACGGTAGAAATTGGTTTCATTGCAACGCTGACGCGCAGAATTTCACCATTAGACATTCCACCTTCTGTGCCACCAGCGCGATCGCTGCGACGCTGTATCAAGCCATCGGCTCCGTGCTCTATCTCATCGTGTGCAACTGAACCACGACGTGTTGCGGTTAGAAAACCATCTCCAATTTCTACACCCTTAATCGCTTGAATTCCCATCATTGCACCCGCCAGCCGCGCATCGAGTCTGCGATCCCAGTGCACGTGTGAACCTAAACCTGGAGGCAAGTTGTAAGCAAGGACTTCGCAGACTCCGCCGAGAGTATCGCCATCTGAATGCGCTAATTCGATCTCAGCGATCATCTTTAAACTCGTTGCCAGATCAGCGCACCGCACTGGATCGGCATCAATACGATCCATATCTGCATCGGTTGGTAGGGCAGTTCCCTCAGGAATTCGCACCTGACCAATCGAAACCACGTGGCTCAAAAGAGTTATTCCAACGCTCTGTTGTAGAAAAGCCCGTGCTACCGCGCCAAGAGCAACTCGCGCCGCTGTTTCACGTGCGCTGGCGCGTTCT
>JBIJCP010000003.1:0-21376 GCA_044344635.1 Candidatus Planktophila sp.
AAAAAATAGCGCGATCGAGTCGATTGGCCATTGCTTAGGAGTAGCACCAGATCAAATCGAGGTTTCCGGCGAAGTGGGGCTCGGATATTTTCTCTCAATCGCTGGTTTTCTAGACCCAGCAAAGACCCTCCACTTTGGGGCAGGAGATCGCAGCGGCGTTATCGCCACCGTTAGATCTCATCACGGCGCAACTTCAGAAATTCCATTAAGTAGCGATGGCAGGTTAGATTTCAAAGGCACAGCAATCCCACAGAATTCGATTCTCTCTTTCCAGTTGGCTAATGGTGAAACCGGTGCAATTAATTCGCTGCCAGCTGATCTTCCCAGTGAGACGTTAATTGCGGTGGATGCCACTGCAAGCGGTGCGCGGGTGCCACTGCCTGCCAAATGGGATAGCGCCGTTTTCGATTCGCGCTGTTGGGCTGGTCCGAGCGGCTTAGCGATAATTGCAATTGGCAATGCAGCACATTGGAAAAATCCGCTCCCCCACATTTCAAGTACGCGACGAACATATGGAACTTATTCGCTGCCGTTACTGCTGGCTAGCGCGGTTGCTTTGGAGAATTTCAAACCAGATGACCAGGCTATCGCCGGCTTCAATCAGAAGATTCGCAGCGCGATTAATGCGGCAATTCCAAATGCGCTTATCGCGGGCGATTTAGCAAAATCACTTCCTCACCTACTTTCGGTGGTCTTCCCGAATACAAATGGTGAAGAAGTTCTGCGCACTTTAGCCGCACGAGGTTTTGCTGTGGATTCTGGTTCTGCCTGTACTGCGATGAATTTACAGCCGAGCCATGTCCTAGCTGCGATGGGGCTACCGACAGATGGAAATATCAGAATTACTATTCATCCTGAAAGTGGTGAAAGGGAAATTACGGCCTTGATCAGCGCTTTATTAGATGCGGTTGGATCTCAGCAGCAGCGCTAGCGCCATAAGCCTGGCTAAAGCGAGAGATGAACTCTTCCGGGGTAAAGCGATACTCCTGCGTTCCTGTCGTTTCAATTACATAAGTTGCGATCATTGATCCTAATTGGGCGCATCGTTCCAGACCTAAGCCCCAGGCAAGTCCCGCGATAAAGCCTGACCTAAATGAATCCCCCACTCCAGTTGGATCAACTCTGCCCTTCTCTTTCGGGCAGATAACTTTGATTGTTTCACCATGCAGTGACTCAATGCGCGCACCTTCAGAACCTAAGGTGACGATGCGATATTTAACCTGTTCCAAAATTTCGCGATCACTCCATCCAGTCTTCTGAATTGCCAGGGCTAGTTCGTATTCATTGAGGAATAAGTAAGTAGCACCAGAAATTAATTGCTTAATTTCATCGCCGCTCATGCGCGCCATCTGCTGCGATGGATCGGCGGCAATTGCGACCCCAGTTTTGCGAGCGACTTCGGTATGGCGCAACATCGCCTCTGGGTCATCAGGCGAGATAACTAATAAATCTAACTTGCCGGTCTTATCCATAATTGGAGCTAACTCAATGTTGCGCGCCTCTGACATTGCTCCCGGAAAGAAGGATGCGATCTGATTGAGTTCGGTATCGGTAGTCACAGTGAAATGGGCGGTGTGAAGTGTTTTTGAAATTAGAACATGAGATGTATCTACTCCGTGGCGCACCAGCCAAGCGTCATAATCAGGCCAATCAATTCCCACCGCAGCGATCAGAATGGGATTTAAACCCAGGACTCCCATACCGTAAGAAATATTTGCGGCACAGCCTCCACGGCGTACTGCTAGCCCGTCGACTAAAAAGGAGAGTGAAACTTTTTCAAGTGATCCGGCGACCAGTGAATCAGTGAACTTCCCCGAAAAGGTCATTAAATGATCGAGACCGACCGAACCGGCAACGCCAATTTTCATAACGTTAGATTAAGAGTAATTGCTTATTGTTAATTAAATGAATCGCCGCAAGCACAAGAACCTTGTGCATTTGGATTATCAATTGTAAATCCTTGCTTCTCGATAGTGTCAACGAAATCAATGGTTGCACCCATTAGGTATGGATCGCTCATCTTGTCGACGACAACTTTGACCGAACCAAATTCGCGGGCGATATCGCCTTCTTGATTGCGCTCATCAAAGTAGAGCTGATAACGAAGACCTGAACAGCCACCTGGTTGCACAGCTACGCGAAGGTAAAGGTCGTCACGACCTTCTTGCGCGAGTAGGGCGGCCACCTTAGCGGCGGCAACATCGGATAGCGCGATTGATGTAGATGTAGTTGTAGTCGTTGTCTCAGTTGTCATAGCCATAGCCTACCTCTCCTTTTATGTCGATGCGACAGCAACGCTACTTATGCGCGAGAATGTGGGCATGTCCAGAACACAGAGCAGCCCTCTTACCAGCTTATTGCTGCTTGGCCAGGGCCAAGACTTACAGTCCGAACGTGGCGTCTCTTGCACTGGCGAACTCCCGCTAGCCAGTGATCCAGATTTAATTTCAAGAGCAAAGATCGCTCGGGCCGCCCTTGGTGATCGCGCTCTTATTCTTGGACATCACTACCAACGCGATGAGGTAATCGCCTTTGCAGATATCACCGGTGACTCATTTAAGTTAGCGCAAGCTGCCGCAGCGCAATCATCTGCGGAGTACATAATCTTCTGCGGCGTTCACTTTATGGCAGAGAGCGCAGATATTTTAACTTCTGACAATCAGAAAGTAATTTTGCCTGATCTAGCCGCCGGGTGCTCAATGGCAGATATGGCAACGGCGAACCAAGTGCAAGAGTGTTGGAGTCAACTCAGCGAACTTGGCATTGCCGATAAAACTATTCCGGTTACTTACATGAATTCATCTGCGGCGATCAAGAGCTTTACCGGCGAGCACGGTGGAACAATTTGCACTTCATCAAATGCCCAGAAGACTATGGAATGGGCGCTTACTAAAGGTGAGAAAATTCTCTTCCTCCCCGATCAGCATTTAGGACGTAACACCGCAGTCCTTTCTCTAGGTTTATCGCTCGCCGATTGTGTTCTCTGGAATCCGTGGAAGCCAATGGGTGGCCTCACCGCTGATCAACTTCGCGCCGCTAAAGTGATTCTCTGGCGTGGCCACTGTTCTGTACACGGCCGGTTCACAGTAGAGGCGGTAAATGAAGTTCGCCACAGAGTTCCTGGAGTTAAGGTTCTGGTTCATCCAGAATGCCAACACGAAGTTGTATCGATCGCAGATGTTGTCGGAAGTACCGAAGCGATAATCCGCACCGTTGAACAATCCCCTGCGGGAAGTAAATGGGCGATCGGCACCGAACTTAATTTGGTCTCCAGATTGGCTAAAGCCCACCCCGATAAAGAGATCGTATTTCTTGATAAGACGGTCTGTTACTGCTCGACTATGAACCGTATAGACCTGCCACACCTTGTTTGGGCGATGGAATCGCTTGTGGCCGGCCACGTGGTCAATCAGATTAAGGTCGCTCCCGATATCAGCCACTTCTCCAAGTTGGCTCTGGAGCAGATGCTCGCTCTATAGTTTGCGCTATGACAACTGCCGCTGATGGCTCTCAGAAAAAAGGCCGCCCGACTCCAAAGCGTAAAGATGCTCAAGCATCAACTAAGGTTTCGTCGTTAGCTCCAGCATCGACTAAAGCGGAGAAGAAGCGCGCCAAGGATGCTGCAAGAGTCGCTCGGATGAATCACCGCGCAGCTTACTTACGTGGTGATGAGGCCGCGCTTCCTTTACGTGATCGCGGTCCTGAGAAAAAGTTTGTCAGAAACTTCATCGATTCACGTCGTTCGATAGGTGAGTATTTCCTACCAATTATCGGCATCGTTCTTCTTCTATCTTTGATTCCAATAAGTATCTTTGCGGTGGCGGGCATCGCCATTATGTACAGCGTTCTATTGGTATCAATACTCGACGGCTTTTTGCTCTCCCGAAAGATCAAGGCCGAAGTGAGAGAACGTTTTCCAGATAAGAGCACAAAAGGTCTAGGCCTTTATGGATGGCTGAGATCGACACAGATGCGCCGCATGCGCGCACCTAAGCCCCAAGTTAAGGCTGGCCAGCAGTTTAACTAAGCCCGCGGATTTGGGCTCTTGGTCGCACTTGGATCGGTATTTGGTAAAGAGCCAAGTGCTTTATCTATAGCCTTCATTTGATCTGTTGAGAGCTTTACGCCAGATGCTTTTACATTCTCTCTTACTTGTGAAGGTTTGGTAGCTCCCATAATTGCGCTAGATACATTTGGGTTCTGTAAGACCCAGGCTATTGCAAGTTGACCAATTGTGAGATCGGCATCTTTTGCAATTGGTGCTAGATTTTGCACCGCTGTTAAAACCTCTTCGCGTAGCCAATTTGAGATCATTCCTGCGCCAGATTTCTTATCGGTAGCGCGCGAGCCAGTTGGTGGCTTCTTGCCTGGCAGGTACTTTCCGGTCAATACCCCTTGCGCCATTGGCGACCAGACGATCTGACCGATGCCTTCCTTCTTACTTAAAGGAACCACTTCGCTTTCGATCACGCGCCACAGCGCGGAATATTGCGGCTGGCTGGAAATAAAACGGTTATAGCCCTTAGCATCTTGAATCTTCAGCGCCTGAGAAATCTGCTCTGCGTTCCATTCAGAGAAACCTATGTAGTGCACTTTTCCAGATCGAATTAAGTCATCAAATGCGCTGAGTGATTCTTCCAATGGAGTTTCGTAATCAAAGCGATGCATTTGATAGAGATCTATATGGTCGGTATTTAAACGCTTCAAAGATGCGTTACAAGATTCAATAATATGTTTACGCGATAGTCCGCGGTCGTTCTTGCCTGGACCAGTTGGCCAATACACCTTGGTGAAGAGCTCATAAGACTCTCGTCTAATCCCCTTTAGCGCTCTTCCAAGAACTGATTCAGCCTTTGTTCCCGCGTAAACATCTGCGGTGTCAAAGGTAGTTACTCCTAGATCATAAGCAGTTCGGACACATTTAATTGCCGCCTCTGATTCAACTTGTGATCCATGGGTTATCCAATTGCCGTAGGCAATCTCCGAGACATACATTCCTGATGAGCCGAGGCGTCGATATTCCATAGCGCTGACCATACTCGCGCTGTCAAGGGTCGCGTGTTCTGTTGCAATAGCCCAAGTCTTATGGTTTGGTTCGCAGGTAAGAAAAAAGTAAGACTGCAGTAAATGTTTAACAGCTTGCCTTTCAGGGGAAGTCGGTGAAAATCCGACGCTGACCCGCAACCGTGAAGGCGCTTTGGCGCCTAAGTCGGATTACCTGGATCGCTAAGTGATTAAAGACAGACACCCGCCGAGGTTTGCGGGGCGTAGTCACAAGGAAAGTATCTTTTTTTACTTTCATTGCAACTACCCCTGTGAGGCTCTTTCGTAATGAGAGGCTCTACAGAATAAAATGAATGTAAATAGAAAGTTATCAGGCGTTATTTCACTCGCCCTATTAATCACCGCAAGCATCACACTTTCACCAACGGCAAGCGCTGCGGAGAAAGGTTGGCGGTACTGGGGTTATTACCAAGCCGCACCTGGTGCTAAGACTTGGACTGCTGCACTGACTGGACCGACCGTCGATATCAAAGATGGCGCAGTCGAAGGCTGGTCATTTGTTTTCAGCGCAGACGATGTGCCATCAATTGCGCCAGCAATTAAGCCTAACTTCGCTGCGATTTGCGGAAACGTAAAGGCGAAAAAGGGTATGAAGAGGATAGCCCTGGTGATCGATTTTGGTTCAAAGAGCTACGCTCCGGAAGGTGAGAAGGTTAAGAAGAGTTTTACAACCTGTGTTCGTACTGCAAAGACATCACAAGGAATCGATGTCCTAGGTGAGGCAGTCAAGGTCCGAGCCGCTGAGAGTGGCTTGATCTGCGGATTAAATGGCTATCCAAAGAAAGAGTGTGGGGTTGAAATTTCAACGCCCGCGGCGCTGAAGAAGTAAAAGACTGTAGATGAAATCGTTGCATCCGCTTACTTGGTGGATCTGGTCGCTCTTAATTGTTGGCGCGGTAATTTCTGCCAATAATTCATGGGTTGCCACTTTCGCAATTGCGGGTGCAACGATTTTGGTGCGGCAGTATGCCGCCGACGCACCTTGGGCCCGCACCTTCTGGTTTTCACTTAAGGTCGGCGCTTTTATTTTAGTAATTCGCACCGTGGTAGGCGTGTTAATTGGGGTTCCTATTCCTGGTACCAAACTCTTTACTCTGCCAATCCTGCCGCTACCAAATTGGCTGGCAGGAATCCGCATTGGTGGAGCCGTAACACAAGAACGCTTACTTTCGTCGATACATGAAGGGTTGATTATCGTCGCTGTGATTGCGCTCTTTGGCGCCGCTGTTTCATTGACTAGCCCACATAAATTACTTCGGGTAACGCCAGTGATGATCTATGAATTCGGCGTGGCCACCGTGATCGCTACATCTGCTCTTCCTAATTTGGTGCAGAGTATTTCGCGTATCCGACGCGCCAGATTGTTGCGGGGCGATGAAAAACCGTCGTGGCGCTCAATTGCGCTGCCGCTTCTGGAAGATTCGCTATCTAAATCACTAGAGCTCGCTGCGGCGATGGATGCGCGTGGATATGGAGTTAGCCGGAAGAGATCGAGGTATCGCCCAATAAGTTGGCGGTTAAATGATTCAGCGATTGTCTTCACAGCGACTCTAATTTTCGTAGTCGTCTTGGTGATGGCGCAGTGATTACTTTCTCTCGGGTGTCACTGGTCTATCCGACCTCAACCACCACAATCCTCGAAGATCTATCTTTCGAAATTGCAGAAGGTGAGATGGTCTTAGTAATCGGATCAACCGGAACCGGTAAATCTTCTTTACTGCGCTTAATTAATGGGCTAGTCCCCCATCACACTGGCGGAATTCTCGCGGGAGATATCTCAGTTGATGGCATATCCACACAATTGGTGCGCCCTGGCGAACTGGCTCACTTGGTCGGCATAGTTGGGCAAAACCCAGCGCAGGGATTTGTGGCTGACATTGTTGAAGAAGAACTTGCCTTCGGCATGGAGACGTTAAATATCGCACCTGATCTAATGCGCAAACGCGTCGAAGAGATCTTAGATTTGTTAGCCCTATCTCATCTGCGTAATCGCGTGATCTCAACTTTGAGTGGTGGCGAACAACAACGTCTGGCAATTGGTAGCGCCTTGGTGATGAACCCCAAAGTGCTGGTTCTCGATGAACCTACCAGCGCGCTCGATCCTATTGCGGCGGAAGAAGTGCTCTCTATCCTCCATCGCCTGGTTCACGATTTAAGTTTGACTGTCGTAATCGCCGAACATCGACTAGAGCGAGTGATCGGATTCGCAGATCGAATTATCCATATCGCTGGTGATGGCAGCGCCGAAATAAACTTACCCGAAGAGATTTTAAAGAGTTCGAGTATTGCGCCACCAATTGTGCATCTGGCTCGCGCGCTAGGACTTTCTGGCGTTGGACTGAGCGTGCGTGATGTCAGGCGGATGACTGAAGATATCCGCGAGCGTGGAAAAGATATTGATATAAAACTGGAAACAACCGGCGCTATCTCAATAAGACTTAAGAATTTATCGCTTTCTTACGGTGATAAGAAAGCGCTCAATGACGTTTCCACGCAGATCTATAGTGGAGAGATAGTTGCTTTGATGGGCAGGAATGGCGCCGGCAAGAGCACTTTTCTCACAACTCTGGTCGGTTTAAATCGTCAATTCAATGGAAGCTCTGAAATTTGTGGCATTAACTCATCTGATCTCAAAGGTAAAGTGCGAAGAGAGACTGTTGGATTTATTCCGCAAGAACCCAGTGATCTTCTTTATGGACAGAGCGTTGCAGATGAGTGCCAGCAGGCCGATAAAGATAATCAGAGTACCCCTGGTTCTACCTATGCGCTCTTACAACGCATTGTGCCATCGATAAATCCCGAGACCCATCCGCGAGATCTTTCGGAAGGACAACGTTTAGCGCTAGCGCTAGCGATCGTTCTAACCGCGCAGCCGCAAGTTCTGATTTTAGATGAGCCCACCAGAGGCTTGGATTATCAATCAAAAGCTTTGTTGGTTGGCTTATTGAAGAACTTTGCCAAAGAGTTAAATCGATCAGTACTAATTGCAACACACGATGTAGAACTCGTTGCCGAACTATGCGATCGCGTCATTTTCTTAGCAGAAGGAGAAGTTGTCGCAGATGGACCAACCCTGGATATCTTGCTCTCTTCTCCGGCATTTGCTCCACAGGTAGCGAAGGTTATGGCGCCGCGAAAGTGGCTTACCGTCTCTAATGTATTGCGGGCAGTTGAAGAATGAAGACTTTAACCGCAGATATTTATAGATTTTCAATCCCTTCCAAGATTGCGCTAGCGCTCACATCAGCCTTTGCTACTGCAGGTTTTACTTGGCCATTCTTTGCACCCGATATGGCGAGTGCGCGCTTTGCGCAATACTTCTTTTGGATCGCGATGCCGCTTGCCTTTATTCTGCTAATGGCACAACTGAGTGACCGCAGTCTCGATGCAAAATCAGTAGCCCTGCTCGGTATGTTGGCTGCGCTACTTGCAGCACTTAGACCGCTCGGCGCTGGCGCGGTTGGGTTAGAACCAATGTGGTTTCTACTTATCCTGGCGGCGCGCGTTTTCGGAGGCGCATTTGGCTTTCTTCTTGGCGCACTTGGAATGTTGGCATCTGCGCTCTTTACCGGTGGCATAGGCCCTTGGTTGACTTATCAAATATTTGCAGCTGCTGTCATAGGACTCTTTGCCGGATCGATCGCTAAAGATTTGCGGGGCTGGCGCGAGCAAATTCTGCTGCTCGTTATCGCAATCTTCTCGGCTTTTGGCTTTGGGCTAATGATGGATCTGCAATTCTGGCCGTGGGTTTTGGGCGGAGAGACCCAACTTTCTTTTATTCCCGGTGGTGATTTACAAGAGAATTTGCAGAGATTTGTTACTTTTCATTTTCTTTCTTCTATGGCTTGGGATATTCCGCGAGCAGTACTGACTGGCGCACTTGTTTTTTCCACTGGCCCAGCTGTTTTAGCAGCTCTGCGCAGAACTAGGAAGAAAGCGGCTTTCTTATCACCGATTGAATTTAACGAACGTTTGAATTAACTAAAGGTAGCTTGGTAACTTCGGCAAGGCACTCTCGGCCCCGCACATCAATAACTACTTGATCGCCCAACTTAACTACGTTGCTAATGAGCGCTAGCGCAATCCCCTTTTTCAAGGTTGGCGAGAAAGTTCCGCTAGTTACAACTCCGATAATCTCACCAGAAGAGTTCTTCACATCCATTCCCGCACGTGGAATCCCTCGATCTTGGCTTACCAGCGCGCGAATTCGCGGGTGCGCGCCTTTACTCTTTTCATCGCGCAGAGCTTGGCTTCCGCTGAAGTTATCTTTCTCCCAACCAATCGCCCAAGTTGCAGCGGCTTGAACTGGGGTAATGGATAGCGATAGTTCGTGGCCGTGAAGCGGATATCCCATTTCAGTGCGCAGAGTGTCTCGAGCGCCGAGTCCACAAATCAAACCTCCCCGAGGAGCGATGGCAGCGACGAGTGCATCCCAGACTTTTCCAGTTTCTTCCCAGCGCGGCACTAACTCGTACCCATGCTCACCGGTATATCCAGTGCGACAGAGAATTAACGCACAACCGGCGATAGTTACATGTGCGAAGGCCATGTAATCCATTTCTGGGTTTACGCCAAAACTCTTTATGACATCTTTTGAAAGCGGGCCCTGTACGGCTATTACTCCAAAGGATTGGTGCAGATTCTCAATTTTTATTCCACTCGGTGCCTTAGCGATTAAATCGCCAACTACATCACTTGTATTTGAAGCGTTGGGGATCAGAAAGAGATCACTATCGCTATTACGGTAGACGATTAAGTCATCAATCACCCCTCCGCTGGAATCGCAGTGCAAGGTGTATTGCGCCTGACCATCGCTAATTCGACTTAGATCATTGGTAAATACTGAGTTTAGAAAGGTAAGCGCTCCCGATCCAGTGACGCTGACTTTACCTAGATGGGAGACATCGAAAATACCCACCTTTTCACGAACGGCGGCATGCTCGGCTAAAACACCTGCGCCCGGATATTCGATAGGCATAAGCCACCCGCCGAAATCAGCCAGCTTCGCCGAAAGTTGGATATGTCTATCGGCTAGTGGTGAATTTTTCATAGCGACAACTTACACTTACTCCAGGTTAAAGCAGGTAGATTGCCAGATGTAAAACTAAAAGGAGATTCAATGACCACGCTTGCCCTATCCGATGGAATCATCAAAGACGAGATTTTGGTAGTCGCTCTCGCCCATAAGAAATCTATGCGAGATGGCAAAGCAAACTTAGTTATTGAAAGTGGCGATATCGCCCTTGATCCCAAGAAGTTACTGCCGATCCTGGCAGATCTCGGAGCAACTGGAAAATTTGATGAAGTTGTTAAGATCCCTGGAATCACTACTCGCTTACTGGTCTTCACCGGGATCGGCGAACATAAAACTGTGATAGATGATGAAGTTCTTAGGCGAGCAGCGGGTGCGGCTGCGCGAGCGCTATCCGGAAGTTCTAGCGCCACGTTCTCGCTGCCGGCGAAGAAAATCTCCTCGCTCGAAGCTATCGCTGAAGGCATACTCCTGGGCTCGTATCTATTTAATAAGTTTCGAGTCGACTCCATGTCGCAACGCCAGCCAAGTTTGAAATCTGTAACAGTTCATTCGAAGCTGGCCAGCGCTTCAGGTGCCAAAGAGGCCATTAAGCGCGCTGTAATCATCGGTGAGTACACAGCGCTAACCCGCGATTTAATCAATACTCCCCCAAGTCACTTAAACCCAGATTCTTTCTGTAAAGAAATCACCCAGTTAGTTAAGAAAGTTGGCGGCAGCGCTGCTGGGTTAAAGGTTTCTGTGCTTACGCAAGCGCAATTAAAGAGCAAAGGGTATGGCGGTATCACTGCTGTCGGACAGGGTTCGGCCAATCCGCCACGACTCCTGCAGATCACCTATCGCCCAGTAAAGGTGAAGGTGAAGAAGAGTTACGCATATGTTGGAAAAGGAATCACCTTTGATTCTGGTGGATTGGCGCTAAAACCGGCCGCTGGTATGGAGGCGATGAAATCTGACATGTCGGGTGCGGCGGCAGTTTGCGCGGCCACGATTGCAATTGCAATGATGAAACTTCCCGTCGCAATCGACTGTTATGCACCTCTTGCCGAGAACATGATTAGCGATAACGCGACCAGGCCGAGCGACATAATCACTATGTACGGCGGAAAGACCATTGAAGTTCTCAATCCCGATGCTGAAGGGCGGCTCGTTCTGGGTGATGCCCTAGTAAAGGCGCAGGAGAATAAAGACCTTGATGCAATTGTTGATGTGGCGACTCTCACTGGCGCACAAGTAGTCGCACTCGGAACGCGCACTGCGGCGATCATGACAAATAACGAAGAATTCAGTAACCACTTCTTTGCAATAAGTAAAGCCGCTGGCGAAGCGTTCTGGCCGATGCCACTTCCGATTGAACTTCGCGCATCACTAGATTCACCTGTTGCCGATATGGCAAATATCGGAGAGCGCATGGGAGGTATGTTGGTGGCAGGCTTATTCCTAAAAGAATTTATCTCACCAGAGTTACCTTGGTTACACCTAGATATCGCCGGTCCTGCCTACAACGAAGGCGAGCCATATGGCTATACGCCAGTGGGCGGAACAGGAATGGCTCTGCGATCCTTGGTCGCGCTGGCTCAATCTGCAGCAATTTCGTAATCCCAGGCCCGAACTGGCAAGATAGGCTCAGTCGGTAGATAGATTTACTAAGGAGTGCGCACAGGTGTCTAACTTTGATCTCGTAATTTTAGGCGGAGGCAGCGGCGGATACGCAGCAGCTCTACGCGGAGCGCAACTTGGATTAAACGTTGCCTTGATCGAAGCGGACAAACTCGGTGGCACCTGCCTACATCGTGGGTGTATTCCTACCAAAGCCCTCCTCCACGCTGGCGAGATCGCCGATGGAGCGCGCGATGCCAGCCATTTTGGTATCAACGCAACCTTTAATTCAATAGATATGACCGGCGTAAATTCCTATAAGGATGGCGTAATAACCAAACTCCATAAAGGGCTACAAGGTTTAGTTAAATCACGAAATATTACATTTATCGAGGGCCACGGCAAACTGGTCGGCAAAGACACTGTCGAAGTAAATGGCACCAAATACACCGGAAAGAATATTGTTCTGGCAACTGGCTCTTACGCCAAGACGCTTCCTGGCCTAGATGTGGACGGCAAGCGTGTAATGACTTCTGATCACGCGATGAAATTGGATTTTGTTCCGAAGAGCGTAATCGTTCTTGGCGGTGGGGTCATTGGATGCGAGTTCGCCTCTGTTTGGAAATCTTTTGGCGCTGAGGTAACAATTATCGAAGGGTTGCCTCACCTCGTGGCTTTGGAAGATGAATCATCTAGCAAACTTCTGGAGCGCGCTTACCGCAAACGCGGTATTAACTTCGAACTTGGAGTCCGTTTCAAATCTCACGAAGTCACAGCAGATGGCGTCACTGTAACTCTCGAAGATGGCAAAACATTTAGCGCTGAGGTACTTCTAGTAGCCGTTGGTCGTGGGCCAGTCTCGGCGAACCTGGGCTATGAAGAGCAAGGAATTGCAATGGATCGCGGCTATATCCTGGTTGATGACAAGTGCCGCACCAACGTCCCTGGAATCTGGGCCGTTGGCGATTTAATCCCAACTTTGCAATTAGCACACGTTGGTTTTGGTGAGGGAATTCTCGTCGCAGAAGAGATCGCCGGACTTAACCCTCGCCCTATTAATTATGATGGCGTCCCTCGCGTTACTTACTCAGAACCTGAAGTTGCATCTGTTGGTCTCACAACAGCACAAGCAAAAGAGCGTGGCTATGATGTTGTTGAGTTGAATTATGACTTAGCCGGAAATGGCAAGGCGCAGATATTACGTACCGCCGGATCAATTAAATTGGTTTCGCAAAAGGGTGGACCAGTGCTCGGAATCCACATGGTTGGTTCACGAGTTGGTGAACTGCTTGCTGAAGCGCAATTAATCTTTAATTGGGAGGCATCGGCAGATGATGTTGCTCCATTTATTCACGCACATCCAACGCTTTCAGAAGCAATGGGCGAGGCTCACATGGCCCTTGCCGGCAAACCATTGCACGCTCACGGTTAACTAAGGAAAAGGAAGAACAATGACTTTCTCTGTAACAATGCCAGCACTTGGTGAAAGTGTTAGTGAAGGAACAGTAACTCGCTGGCTAAAAGCCGAGGGTGATCACGTTGCAATGGATGAGCCACTCCTTGAGGTATCAACCGATAAAGTTGATACCGAAATTCCATCTCCTGTTGCTGGCACTTTACAAAAAATTATCGTCGCAGTTGATCAAACAGTTCCAGTCGGTGCAGAGCTAGCGATAATTGCCGACGGTGCTGCGCCTGCTGCAGCTCCTGTTGTTGCAGCTCCTGTTGTTGCAGCTCCTGTTGTTGCAGCTCCTGTTGTTGCAGCTCCTGTTGTTGCAACTCCTGTTGTTGCAACTCCTGTTGTTGCAACTCCTGTTGTTGCAACTCCTGTTGTTGCTCAAGCACAACCGCTTGATGCCTATGTAACTCCGATTGTGCGCAAACTTGCCACCGAACTCGGCGTTAATCTCTCTACTGTTACAGGAACAGGAGTTGGTGGTCGAATTCGTAAAGAAGATGTTGAGGCCGCTGCTCCAAAGGCTGCGCCTGCGCCAGTTTCTCCAACGCCAGCGGCTCTTGTCGCGTCAGCACCTGCCGCTCCGGGTGCACCTGCGAAATCGAGCGGTGCTAGCGTTGCGGTTTCGCCGCTTCGCGGCACCACAGTGAAGATGTCAAGGCTTCGCAAAGTGATTGCAACGCGAATGGTGGAATCTCTTCAAGTCAGCGCGCAACTTACAACTGTAATAGAAGTTGATGTAACTAAGATCGCGCGTCTGCGTGATCGCTCGAAATCTACGTTTGAGGCACGCGAAGGTGTAAAACTCTCATTTCTACCTTTCTTCGCCGTAGCTGTTTGTGAAGCTCTCAAACAGCATCCAGTGCTTAACTCATCTGTTGAAGATGATCAGATTATTTACCATGGCGCAGAACACTTGGGCGTTGCGGTAGACACCGAACGCGGTCTCTTGGTTCCTGTGATTCATAACGCTGGTGATTTAAATATGGGTGGAATCGCTCGAAAGATTTCTGATTTAGCAGCGCGTACACGTGAGAACAAGGTGACTCCAGATGAGCTCGGTGGTGGAACATTTACATTGACCAATACCGGTAGCCGTGGCGCTCTCTTTGATACGCCAATTATTAATCAACCACAAGTTGCAATCCTCGGCCTCGGCGCTGTTGTTAAGCGCCCAATGGTTGTAAAGGGTGAAGATGGTGGCGAAACAATTGCAATTCGATCAATGGTTTATCTTGGTCTTTCTTATGATCATCGAGTTGTTGATGGTGCAGATGCTGCACGCTTCTTAGTCACTTTAAAAGAGCGCCTTGAAGGCGGATCTTTTGAGTCGGATCTAGGTCTGTAACTTCTGTGGCTGTGGCGCAGCGGATTGCTATCACTGGCGCATCTGGACTTATCGGAAGCGCGCTAGTTGGGCATTTAAAATCAGAAGGCCACACAGTACAACGCTTAGTTCGCAGGGCAACGGTTGCCCCAGATGAAATTCGCTGGGATCCAAAGACTGGATATGTAGACGTTGAAGCACTCCGCGGAGTTGATGCGGTAATCCATTTAGCTGGAGTAGGCGTTGGCGATAAGCGTTGGACGAAGCGATATAAATCAGAGATTTTAAACTCACGTTTGCTGGGTACTACTGCGATTGCAAATGCCGTAGCCGAGGTAAAACCACAAGTTTTTATCTCCGCGAGTGCAATCGGCTGGTATGGAGACTCTGGAAATCGCGCCGTGACCGAAAGCGATTCAGTCGGTCATGATTTCTTAGCGGCAGTTTGTCGCGAATGGGAAGGTGCTGCGGATTTAGCTGGTGATGTGCGCACAGTAAAACTTCGTACAGGCCTAGTTCTTGATCCCACTGGTGGCGCGCTTGGAAAAATGTTGCCACTCTTTAGATTTGGCTTAGGCGGAAAGTTAGGCTCAGGAAAGCAATGGTGGTCTTGGATCACTCTCCACGATGTGGTTCGGGCGATTGTATTTAGCCTTGAGAAGAATATTTCAGGTCCAGTTAATTTAACTTCACCGAATCCTGTGACTAATCAGGAATTCACTTCAGCCCTGGCGCGCGCAATGAAGCGACCTGCGCTCTTTCCTGCTCCAGCAATTGCCTTGAAGATTGCCCTTGGAGGATTTTCGAGTGAAGTCTTAGGCTCTAAAAAAGTTATGCCAAATGCGCTTGCTGATGCAGGGTTCCGATGGGATTACCCGCATATTTCAACTGCGCTGGAAGCCCTCGTCGAGTAATAACTCTTCAGCAGCTAACCGCCCAGAAAGTAACGCGCCATTTTGTGAAGGTGCATTTAGGTAATCACCAGCGCAGTAAATGTTCTCATTATATTTGTAACTCTTTATCTGTTCTTCCCCAGGGGCGAATAATGGAAGCGCAGAATGAATCTCATACTTTGCTAGGAAGCGCCACTCCCCCGTAGATCTGCCCCAGACAAGTGCCAAATGGCGCCGCACCTCTGATTCGGATGCGTGATAAATCGTTGTTGATGAGACCAAGGATTGGCCAACGGGTGCGTAATGCTCCGCCAAATTTGAGATCACGATTGAGTTAACAACTGGCCCACGATTTTGCGAATCAATTACTAGCTGTGCAGTGTCAGTAGGTGAGTCTTCAGTTGCGTGATACCAAGTGGTAGCGCTGAGCAATGGCTTAACTTGATCTGCTCCTAACAGCTGCCCAGCGGTCGTAAGATCTGTTGCGACAATTATCTTTTTGGCTGCAAAGTCGCCATCGCTGGTTGCTACAAATTTACCGCGGATTTCTTCTACCCGAGTATTGAGCTTGAGATTTATTACGCGTTTAGCTAGCGCCAGGGGTAAGGAGGCAACGCCATCAGCCGGAACGCCTGAGCGACCCGAGATAAAAGTACCGATTATTTCTCTACCAACAACGGCGCTAACTCGTGAAGGGTCGGCGAGAAATACGCCTTGCAAGAATAGCTTTAAAACTTTTCGATATAAATCCGAACACCCGCTGCGCAATAAATGATCTTCAAGGCTCTCAGCGCTATCTGGCCTTGAAATTAGATACCTTAAAAACGCAACTTTCGAGGGAAGAGACCCGGAAGCGGAAGAGAAGGCAGAAAGGAATGAGCTACGTGGATCTCCTAAGGTAACGAACTCTGAGCCAAATGAGACTCGTAACGAACGCGGAGCCACTTTGAAATCTAATTCCTCTGCGATCGCCCAACGCTTGATCTCTGGGTAATTTAGATTAATTAGTTGAAAACCTCGATCAAGGATGAACCCATCAATTAAATCACTTGCAATTCGACCGCCTGGCCTATCGGCAGAATCAATAACCACAACATCTGCGCCGGCATCTTGCAGAGTTAGGGCAGCGCTCAGACCGGCTAAGCCAGCTCCAATTACTACATACATCTAAATCTGCAAACCTTACTTATTCTGCAATTTAGATGGCCACCAAACCTTTGGCCCAATATCGTGAACCAGAGCAGGTACCAGAATTGAGCGAACAATGATGGTATCTAGCAGAACGCCAAAGGCAACCGCAAAACCTAATTGCGCAAGTGGCACAAGAGGTAGTAACCCAAGAACGGCGAACGTGGCCGCTAAGACAATTCCTGCAGATGTAATTACGGCACCAGTTACGGTAACGCCCTTGATTACTCCCGCACGCGTACCGATCTTCGCGCTCTCTTCACGAACCCGAGTCATCAAGAAGATGTTGTAGTCGATACCAAGGGCGACAAGGAAGATAAAGGCAAATAGTGGGAAGGAGTTGTCTCCGCCAGCAAAACCGAAGACGTGATTAAAGACAAGTGCACAAACACCTAGGGTTGCGAAGTAACTTAGAACTACTGTGCCCAACAAGAGAATGGCGCTGAGAATACTGCGCAGCAAGACTGCGAGAATTATTGTAATAACCAAGAGAATGATCGGAATAATTGTCTTATTGTCGCGATCATTTGCCGCTCTCACATCGAAGTAAACCGCGCTAGTTCCACCAACTAGAGCAGACGCATCGGCGGACTGAGCAAGTTGCCGAATCTTGGTAATATCATTTCCCGCTTCAACGCTGTCAGGTGCGGCCGACAGGGTTACGTTAAGGATCGCCCGACCGTTTACAACTTTGACTTCTGGTGCAGGTTGACCGGCGATTGGCGCTGCGCTGAGCGCTGGAACAACTTCTGTAACACCTGGTGCAGATTTAACCGCCGCAGCAACCGCGGTTAACTTATCTGCGCTAACCACAATCTGAGTCGGATCTCCTTCTCCACCTGGAAAGTGTTTAACAAGGAGGCGTTGTCCGACAACTGATTCGGGATTCCCAGTGAAGGTATCGACTGTTCCGATTCCATCTGCTTTAAGAGTTGTCGAAGTGAGCGCAAAGCCCAACAAGACAATTCCTGTAATTACCCACGCTTTTCGTGGATTACGACCAATTCCATTGGCAACTTTTGACCAGGTGCCAGTCATTGCTTGGTCATCGCCATCATTCTTTGGAATTCGCGGCCAAAAGATCCAGCGTCCAAAAACCAATAGCAACGCTGGCAATAAGGTAAGAATGGTAATCATTGAGACCACGATGCCGATTGCTCCGATTGGGCCGAGGCCAGCGGTATTTGTTAATTGGCTAAAGAGCAGAACCATCAATGAGATAGCGACCGTTGAACCGGAGGCAAGGATTGGTTCCCATACCCCTTTGTAAGCGGCGCGCATTGCAACAAATCTATTATCGGTGAAATGAAGTTCTTCCCGGTATCGGGCGATAAGCAAGAGGGCATAATCCGTTGCTGCACCAATAACTAAGACCGAGAGAATTCCCTGCGATTGACCATCAACATCAATGATGTCGTTCTTAGCTAACAGATAAACAATTCCACCAGCAGTCGAAAGTGCTAGCAGAGAAGAGAGCAAAGGAATTATCCATAAAACTGGAGAGCGATAAACAACGATAAGAATGACCGCAACAACCGCGAGCGTAGTAAGTAATAACTTAGAATCGATATCACCAAAGGCGCCAAACAAATCGCCTAACAATCCGCCCGGCCCCGTTACATAAGGCTCGAATCCATTGGCTTTAGCAATCGTTTCAATATCCTCGCGTAGCGCCTCAATCACCGCCGGAAGCGCTGGTTCATCATTAGGTAGTAACTTTGAAATTGCATTTCCGTCAAGGGGAATATTTGCTAAGAGCGCCTGGCCGTCTTGTGCCGGAAAGACAGATATCGCCTGACCTGGCGCTAGATAATCGCTGATTTTCGCCGTTGTTTCAGCCAGAGTTAAATCTCCAACTTTACTAACGTGCCCTTGAACTGCTGCAAAAGATTCTGGGGTAAATCTACCTTCAAAGAGTATTAACGCTGGGAAGTTAAATGAATCCTGGGTAGAAAACTTCCTGATCTCATCGGCAGCTAAGGTCGCTTCCGCACCCTTCGGCAAGAATGACGAGTTGTTATTTTCTTGGACCGAAGTTAGCTTTCCAAACAATGGGCCAAAGATTCCAGTGATTATGAACCAAGAAATCACCACCAACATCGCTATGGCATATGGTTTTCTATTTTTTTGGGCGCTTTGGATAGACACGATAATTTCGGCCTTTCAGACTGGAGGTTGAGCAGGGTTCGCTTATGGTTCGCTAGGAGGAGAGCCTACCTTTAGGCTATCCCTGTGCCTTTTAACTCACCATTGAGTCCCGCTCAGATCGCGCCAGAAATTGCTGTAGATCACGTGGGTCTTCTCGATTACGAGCAAGCGCTTATTTTGCAGCGAGAGATACACGCAGATGTTGTTGCAAAGAAGCGAGTAAATACCTTGCTATTACTTGAACATCCCTCTGTATATACCGCGGGCAAACGGACACAAAGTTTTGAGATGCCAAGTGACGGAACGCCAGTAGTAAATGTAGATCGTGGTGGACGAATCACTTGGCACGGACCCGGTCAGTTGGTTGGGTATCCCATCGTTAGGTTATTGAAACCCACCGAGCTAGTTGGCTTTGTCCGCACTCTTGAAGAAGCGCTGATTAAGGCTTGTCGCGAATTTGGCATTACCGCCAACCAAGTTGATGGAAGATCGGGCGTTTGGGTTTGTGACAGCACAGGAGATCGCAAGATCGCCGCGATTGGAATTCGGGTGGCAAACGGTGTGACCATGCATGGCTTCGCCTTAAATATCTGCCCTGATCTAGCGCACTTTGGGCGCATAATTCCCTGTGGCATCGATGATGCGGCAGTTACTTCCATTGAATTGGAGCTCGGCCGCACCATAAATGTCGCCGAAATTACCCCAATTGTGGAGAAGTATCTCCTGGAAGCACTGGGTAAGGTAAGCGTATGACCCTTGCACCAGATGGCCGCAGATTACTTCGCATCGAAGCGCGCAATACCGAAACTCCTATAGAACGTAAACCAGAGTGGATAAAGACTCGGGCAAATCTCGGACCTGAATACACCAGACTTCGCTCGCTTGTTAAGAGCGAAGGGCTGCATACCGTCTGCCAAGAAGCTGCCTGTCCAAATATCTTTGAATGTTGGGAAGATAAGGAAGCAACATTTTTAATTGGTGGAGATCGTTGCACGCGTCGTTGCGATTTTTGCAATATTGATACTGGCAAACCTCTTCCAATTGATCGTGAAGAACCTCGCAAAGTCGCTGAATCTGTTAAGACTATGGGGCTACGTTATGCAACTATCACAGGAGTAACCCGAGATGACTTGCCTGATGAAGGCGCTTGGTTGTACGCCGAAACCATCCGTCAAGTTCACGAGTTAAATCCTGGATGTGGCGTAGAAATGTTAGCTCCCGACTTTCACGCTAAAGCTGAACTACTAAATCAAATTTTCGAAGCTCGACCAGAAGTATTCGCGCACAATCTTGAGACTGTCCCCCGTATCTTCAAACGTATCCGTCCCGCATTTACTTATGAGAAATCCCTGCAGGTAATTGGCATGGCTCGTGAATTCGGGCTTGTCACCAAATCGAATTTGATTCTGGGGCTCGGCGAAACGCGCGAGGAAGTATCGCAGGCGCTAATCGATCTCCACGATGCTGGTTGCGATCTCATAACAATCACACAATACCTTCGCCCAACAAATAAGCATCATCCAGTTGAACGCTGGGTAAAGCCAGAGGAGTTTGTGGAATTGGCGGCGGAAGCCACAGCAGTTGGATTTTTAGGAGTTATGAGTGGACCGCTGGTTCGCTCTAGTTACCGTGCGGGGCGTCTATACAAGCAAGCGCTTGAAGCGCGCGCAAACCTAGGATCAATGCGTGGCTGAAGTTGTTTATCCACCAGTAATCATCGTTCTAAAGAGTTTTTGGAAGTATCTAGGTCTGCAGTTTCACTTTGAAGGCGCTGAGAAAATTCCTCGTGAAGGTGGCGCGATCCTGGCGATGAATCACATCGGCTATCTCGATTTTGCCTTGATTGGAACGGCTGCCCTGCCCACCAAACGATTAGTCAGATTTATGGCGAAGAAAGAGATCTTCGACAATAAATTAGCGGGTCCGCTTATGCGCGGAATGCACCATATAAATGTTGATCGCGATAATGGTTCGGCATCTTTCGTTGCCGCTATGCGCGCACTCCGTTCTGGTGAAATCGTTGGGATATTTCCTGAAGGGACAATTTCAAAGAGCTTTGAAGTAAAAGAGATAAAGTCTGGTGCGGTTCGCTTGGCGATGGGCGCTGGTGTTCCGGTGATCCCTGCAGTTATCTGGGGCTCACAACGTATCTGGACCAAGGGAGTTAAGCGAGATTTGCGTCGGAAGAAGATCCCAATATTTGTAAAATTTGGTGAGCCGTTCAACTTTGAAAAAGGTGGCGATGTTGAGGCGAGTGAGAAAGCTCTCCGCGAAACTCTGATCCAACTTGTACACGAAATCCAATCGAAATACCCGGATAGCCACATTGGCCAGCGCTGGGCACCGGCTCGTCTTGGTGGTACGGCGCCCGCTCCCCTAAACTAAGCCCATGTTTAAGAGAAAAAAGGCGAAAGAGCCAAAGATCAAAAAGGTCCGTTTTAAAACGCTCCGTGATGCTTATTCGGTAACTAAGAAGGTAAAGCCGTGGATCGGTGCGGGAGTTTTCGGAGTCTTTGCAATCACTTGGGCAATTGGAATCTCAATCGGAATTGTTATCGGCCAACCAATTTATCTCGGCTTCGTAACACTGCCTGTTGCGGGTCTTGCGGCGATGTTCTTCTTCACCCGTATTGCATCATCTGCGGCTTACGCATCTATTGAAGGACAGA
>JBIJCP010000068.1:0-6555 GCA_044344635.1 Candidatus Planktophila sp.
TGAGAAATATCCCGCCACCTCTGTCCCAAGAATGGCGCCTTTTCCTCCACCTGAAATTGGGTTTACAACTATCGCCCACATTTAATACTCAAGGTGAGCGTTCTTTTTTGCTCTGCGACGATCGTTGAAGAGCGCGAAGACGCCTGCCAATAAATAGAAACCGATCAAAGGTAAGGCAAGTGCTGCCATAGAAAGCGGATCAGCGCTTGGGGTAAATCCAGCGACGAAGAGAGTAATTGCGAAAACCCAGATGCGCCAAGGCCGCAAGATCGCCTGCCCGCTTAGAAAACCAATTAGATTAAAGGTGACCAGAAAGACTGGTAACTCAAATGCGATACCGAAGAAGAGAATAGTTCGCATCACAAAGTCCAAATAGTCATCAAACTTAACTAGGTTATTTAAGGCATCAGGTGTAAAGCCAAAAAGTACTTCAACAGCTATCGGAAGAATGGTGTATCCCAGCCATGCTCCAGTGGCGAAAAATGGAGTCGCGGCGATAAGAAAGAAGTAAGAGTATTTCTTCTCCCTCCGATGCAGTGCAGGAGCGATAAAAGCCCAAAGTTGATAGAGCCAAACTGGGGCTGTGATCACTATTCCTGCCAATATCGCGACTTTAATTTGAAGATTTAGCGGACCGAGTACCCCGCTTATATACAGGGCGCCACAGTTATTGGCGCCGCTTGCTTGAGCCGCGGCGAGATCACAAACCGGTTCGGATAACTTGGTAATTATCTCGTTATAGAAAAACCAACCGATCACCGAACCGAAGGAGATCCCAATTGCAGATCGGACAACGCGTTTTCGAAACTCCCTTAAATGTTCCAGTAGCGGCATACGACCGCCGGCGGAGGTCGCCATGTGAGTTAGCGAGCGGAAGTGCCGTCGGTATCGTCCTTCTTCTCGTCACCATCGTTCTTCATATCCTTCATCTCGCCCTTAAAGATACGTAGAGAACGACCTAGTGCTCGAGCAGAATCTGGTAGGCGCTTGGCGCCAAAAAGTAGAATGACCACGATGAGAAGTAAGAGGATGTGACTCGGTTCGCGTAGAAATGGCATGGCTAAAAGGTAGCGCATGGCTGTGCCTTACCGCATCACCGTGCGCCTGATTTACCTGGAGGAGCCCCTTAACTCGGTAGCGCCTGGCTCTCATATAGTTCCAAAGTTTTACGGCACTTGTCGGCGATCATTGCTCGCGCCTCTGGTGGTCTTTGCACCTCAACCGATGCCAGAGTGCACATAGCGCTTCGCAACAACCAATCTCGGCTAAATGAAGTCACAATAAACGACTCTGACTCAAGACTCTCACGGGGTATGAAATTTGTACGGAAACGCTCTGCTGAGGTGCGAAAGCGAGATCTGACCAAAATATCCCACTGAAAATCTGAGCCTTCTTCACCGGATGGAACACTGATAGAACTCTCGCCCAGAGTGACCGATTTAATGTTATCTAGCCGAAAGGTACGAAAACCTTGAGCGGTCTGGCAGTAGGCGTATAAAACTTCAAATCCTAGATCAAGGGAGAGCTCCAGTGGAGTTATAGATCGTTCTGTCACGGAGTCACGAATAGTTGAATAATAGACAAGATCAAGATCTCTCCGACTCTTAATCGCCAGCGCGATCGTGGCTCGATGAGCAGAGTCAACTATGGGTAGCGCTGTCGCTATATTTCCGACGATCTTCTTTATCTTATCCGTTAACTTTGCAACCGCCGCATGTAAATCCGCTCGTGATCCATCGAGTGATGTATAAAGAATGTCTAGACCGAGCAGAATAATTACCAACTCCTGCTTGGTTAATAAGCGTACCCGTTGCAGAACTTCGGCATTACGGATACTTACATAACCAGATTCAAACTCAAGATCAATCAACTCGAGCGGGGTGTAACCAGGCAGACCACACATCCACAAGGTATTGAGATCGCTTAATAGCTCTGCCTGGCTTACTCCGAACTCCGTCGCCAGATCTGCTAACGCAATCCCTTGATGGGTTGATATATACGGAACCAGATCTAGTAAGCGAGCTGCTTTCTCTACCGGAGTCGCTTGTGACTTAACCATATCTAACCATCCCGGATTTAAGATGGCCGATAATCTCATCCCGTAACTCTTGTGGAGCCGAAACAATTAGATCATCGCCATACCATAGGAGTTCCTCCATAAAACGCTGGTGATCGCGATAGCCAATCTCAAATTTCTGCCATCCGACTGGCGTAGTTGCATCAGCAATTTGGCGAGCTCGGATCCGCAGATTCAAGCCGCGGCCATCACGTAGAAAAATCTGAGCAGTGCGCAGATCGGTGGAGATTGAAAATGCTGCACTGATATCAACGCCTTCGGGAATCTCAAAGCTCGCCGCTCTCCCCTGCAGTTTCAGCGCTCCAGAGATGCGATCCAATCTAAAAATTCGGATCGCTTCACGATCTAAATCTCTGCCTAATACATACCAATGACCATATCGTGAAGTCAGCGCATATGGCTCTAACGCCCTGCTCTGCGCCTTCAACTCTTCATTTAGATAAGTGAAGGAGAGAGTGGTTCTTGAAGTTATCGCAGAAATCGCAACTTCTAAATTTGCATCCTCCGTCACAACGGTGGGGGCAAGTCCTAATAAGAGCTCAGTATCGCTTTCGATGCCGATCGCGTGCAGCTTATTAAGCGCAGTTAGCGCAGATGAACTCAAAGACGCACCTCGCCAAGCTTCAGCTGCTAACGAGAGTAGAGTTATCTCCTGGGCATTCACCTCGCCTAGTTGAAATTGATAGTTCTCGGGTTTAATTCGATAGCCAGATTCATCCTCAAAGAGCGGATCAAAACTTCCGACTTCGATCTCAATCCCCAAATTTCGCAAGTCATCTTTGTCGCGTTCAAACATCCGCTCCTTGCTATCGTCACTGCCTTCGTAGCCATCTACAGTTCTAAAGATCTCAGATTTGGTGAGATAGCGTTTTGTCGCAAGTAAAGCGATCGTCAGATTTACCAGACGTTCAGTCTTCCGCGACACCGTAGGCCCCTTTCGCAGGACGTCGCCGACGCGCTAAGACTTCAACGCCAGGAGCCATTCGCCTTGCGAAGATCAAAAAGCCAGTATGGCCAATCATCCGTTGTTGTGGCCTAACGGCAAGTCCTTCGTGATGCCAGCCACGCACCATGCTTTCAAAACTCTCCGGCTCAGTGAAATGTCCATCTTCCTTAAGCGCTTCGGCGGTCGCCGATAACTGAGTTGTCGTAGCAACATATGCCATGTAAACACCACCTGGTCGCAACACCTTCGCAGCCATAGCTACACACTCCCAAGGAGCCAACATATCTAGGATCACGCGATCAAAGTCCTCTTCAAAGTTCTTCTCTTGAACAGAGCCGATATCTAGCGACCAGTTATCGGGCGCTCCACCGAAGTAATTTTCAATATTTGATTTCGCATTCTCTGCAAATTCTTCGCGACGCTCAACCGAATGCACGTGACCGTCCGGACCAACCGCACGCAGTAACGAGAGAGTTAGCGCGCCACTGCCGACGCCGGCTTCGAGTACGCGGGCACCAGGAAAAATATCGGCGAATCCAATGATCAGTGCAGCGTCTTTTGGATAAACAATGGTGGCACCGCGCGGCATTGACAGAACATAATCTGTGAGTAGTGGGATGAACGCTGTGAATTTTAAGCCAGCGCTTGTGCTTACAACTGAGCCTTCTGGTAGCCCGATCAAATCATCGTGAACGATCCAACCTTTATGGGTATGCCACTCTTTCCCAGGCGTAATCGTGATGCTGTAGATCTTTCCCTTTTGATCTGTTAACTGCACGCGATCGCCAGCAACGAAGAAGCCGCGATTGCGCATCTCCGCGCTGCTGGCTCGATCTTTCGGCTGCTTTGACACAGGAGCATCCTAAGCGCTATCCCCATAAAGGTTGTATCTTCCTTCCTTATGGACCAGTTGCGCCTCTCCCCCAGTCGAATAAGCGACTTTAACAACTGCCCGCAACTTTATAAATACCGCACTATCGATTTACTCCCCGAACCACCAAGCGTGGATGCCGAACGCGGAACGTTGATTCATACTGTTCTGGAAGATCTCTTTGAACTGCCGGCGCAAGAGCGAGATCTAAAGCGCGCCACTGAGCTACTGCCCAGCAGATGGCAATCGCAGATAGAAGCAAGGCCTGCGATAGCAGAACTAGTTTTAGATCAGGGCGCTTGGTTTAAAAGAGCAGAGGAGTTGCTAGGTAATTACTTCTCATTGGAATCGCCAACCACATTTGAACCAACATATCGAGAACTGCATTTAGAAATGGATCTCTCAGAAAAGTTATACCTACACGGTTATGTCGATCGTTTAGATGTTGCGCCCACAGGCGAAGTAAGAATTGTTGATTATAAGACTGGTAAATCTCCCAAGGCGGGTTGGGAAGAGAAAGCGCTCTTTCAGCTACGTGTTTACGCGCTGCTATATTGGAAGAACCATGGCGTGATACCGAAACTCTTGCAATTGATCTACCTCGGTGATACCAGATTAGTTAAGAGCACCCCCACTGAAGCAGACTTAGTAAAGACTGAAAGAATTCTCTTTGATATCGCTGAAGATATCCTGCGCGCAATAGAACGAAATGAGTTTCGACCTCGTCCAACTAAGCTATGTGATTGGTGCTTCTTTAAGACGATCTGCCCAGCTCACGTCGGTTGATCGCATACCAACCTGCCAAATCTCCCTCACTGATTTCAGTAAAGCTCTTCACTATCTTTAGCCGTGGTTCTTCGGCGACTTCAATATAATGCGGAATTCCAACAACGAAAGCTCCGCTCGCGCGCGCAGCGGTCAGTCCAGTGTGCGAATCTTCAAAGATCAATGAGTTCTCAATAGCAACACCTAATAACTTTGCTGCGTGAAGGTAGGGATCGGGAAAGGGTTTAGTTCGTTCGATATCATCTGCTGCCACCGAGAAGGCGAAGTACTTCTCCTTCATACCGAGTAACGCTGCATCCACAATCTCACGCGGGCTCGCCGATACCAGCGCTTGTGGAATCCCTGTCTCATTTAGCTTTCTAGAGAACTCGAGCGCGCCCGGCATAAGTGAGACAGATCTCGACACTCTTTTCTTCATCTGCGCAACGATCGTTAATCCGAGCTCCTCCGCACTCCTTGCGCCATCTAAACACTCCGACATGTACTGGGTGACTCGCAGAAGTGGACCGCCTAGGCATTTCAACTGATCTGCGGGCGTCCAGTCGTATCCGTAACCACGCATCATCTCTGTCTCTGCAGCATGCCAATCAGGTTCCGAATCTATAAATAGGCCATCCATATCAAAGAGAACTGCTTCAAACAATGCAATACCTCTCAGGTGCTAATTAGCGTTAAAGTATTTTGCTTCTGGATGATGAACGATAATTGCAGAAGTACTTTGCTCAGGATGTAACTGGAATTCTTCGGAAAGCTCTACTCCGATGCGGCCGGGCTCAAGTAGCTCGCAGAGCTGAATCTGATCTTCTAGATTCGGACAAGCGGGATAGCCAAAGGAGTAACGCGATCCGCGATAACCCTGATCAAGGATTCCCTGCAAGTCGGCGGCATCATCCCCGCGAACCTTAAACTCTTCACGTACACGCGCATGCCAGTGCTCGGCTAGCGCTTCAGTCAATTGCACTGATAGGCCATGTAGTTCTAGATACTCGCGATAACTATTTGCTGCAAAGAGTTCTGCCGCGGCCTTGCTAATTTCCGAGCCCATAGTCACAACGTGGAACGCGACAACATCTGCCTTGCCGGATTCTTTCGATGCAAAGAAATCGCTGAGACATAGCCGGCGATCGCGTGATTGGCGTGGGAATGAGAATCTAGTTCTCTCTTGACCTTTCTTCTCGCCCTCGTGATGCAAGATCACAAGGTCGTTGCCCTCGCTATAGCAAGGAAAGTATCCATATACAACCGCGGCATTTAACCAGCCCTTGGATTGAACTTGATTTAACAAAGCGCGAAGACGCGGACGACCTTCACTCTCGGCCATCGCTTCAAACTCGCCGCGCGCACCCTTAAGCCCCCACTGACCAACATAGAGCGCTCGTTCATCAAGCATTCCTACATAGTCGGCGAGGGGAATTCCCTTGATAATTCTGGATCCAAAGAATGGCGCAGGTGGAATATCAACATCACTGGCAACATCACTGCGACGCGTGTCGACTACGACATCTTCAACCTTGCTTGCCTTCAACGGAACTTTGCGTTCGCGTAGTTCTGGAAGAGCGGCACCTGGCACGCCTTTCTTCACCGCCATAATCGCATCCATCAAACGCAGTCCCTCGAAGGCATCGCGGGCATACCTAACTTCGCCCGGAAAGACTGATGCTAAATCTTGTTCAACGAAAGCGCGGGTGAGCGCTGCTCCCCCAAGAACGATTGGCCATTTCTCTGCGAGACCGCGGTTGGTGATCTCTTCCAAGTTCTCTTTCATAATCACAGTTGATTTAACCAGCAAGCCGCTCATTCCGATCGCATCAACATCTGATGCTTGAGCGGCATCTAGAATCTGATTGATCGTCTGCTTAATTCCGATATTAACCA